>JACPQP010000561.1 GCA_016190465.1 Chloroflexota bacterium | reverse complement strand
GCTTGATGCGCCGCTGGGCCTGGGCGCAGATCGTCTCGAGCTCCGTCATCCTTGTGACCTTCCTCTCCCGGATCGGGGGGTGGCCGCCCCTCTCCCCTGGTGGGACCCGGCTCAGAAACGGCGGCAGGGGGTGAGGCGCGGCCCCCCGGGCGCACTGCCGCCCGCTACCTGATTGAATGGTTGCCATTCCTGGCTCAACCGGTGTACAATCTCGAAGGAAGGCGTACGGGGCCTACCACAAAGACACCAGGGGCACACGGGGCTTCCTGTCGCTGGTGCCTTCGTGGTGGGCACAGTCTTCGTGCCCTTCGTGTCCTGGTGGTGAAATCCCGTGCCCGAGGGGAAGGGAATGGCGGTACTGACGATTCGGCAGGTCGGCGATCCGGTCCTGCGCGAAAAGTGCAAGAGGATCAGCAAGATCGATCCGTCGTTGCAGCGACTGATCGATGATATGTTCGAGACGACGCACGAGGCGGGCGGTGTCGGTCTGGCCGCGCCGCAGGTGGGCGTCCCGCTGCGCCTGTTCGTGGTTCAGCTCCCCGACGACTACGAGGACCCGCTGGCCGGCGAGCCCATCGTCCTCATCAACCCGGAGATCGTCAAGATGAGTGGCGAGCACACGCCAGAGGAGGGGTGTCTTTCCTATCCGGGCTGGGTGGCGAACGTGCGACGCGCGTACCACGTGACGATCAAGGGGCGAGACCGCCACGGGAGGGAAGTCCGCTATCGCAGCGAGGGCTTTCTCGCCCAGGCGTTCCAGCACGAGCTCGACCACCTGAATGGCGTTCTCTTCTTCGATCACCTCGCCAGCCTGGACGAGCTGCGGCGGCCGGCGCCGCGGGAGTCCGAGGAAGTCTCCGTGCGAGCCTGAGGCGACCCGATGGTCGGAGCGGGCATCCCGCGCACCGCACCACTGATCCCCGCTCCGACCTCCTGGCGCGCCGGCCCGCAGCGATCTTTCTGATACCAATCGCCTTCGAAAAGGCCCCAAGCTTCCTTTTCCCCCATGGAGGGGAGCACTACAAGGAGCGTAGCGTGAACCTGCACGAGTACCAGGGCAAGGAGATCCTCCGTTCGTACCAGATCCCTGTCCCGCGTGGCGAGGTGGCCACGACTCCGGGGGAAGCCCGCGCGATCGCCGAACGCTATGGCGCCACCGTCGTCGTGAAGGCCCAGGTGCTGACCGGCGGCCGCGGCAAGGCGGGCGGCGTCAAGCTGGCTCGCACCCCGGCCGAGGCCGAGGCCGCCGCCGAGCGCATCCTGGGGATGGACATCAAGGGCCACCTCGTGCGCAAGGTGCTGGTCACCGAGGCGGCCGAGATCACCCAGGAGCTGTACCTGGGCGCGGTGATCGATCGCGCCGGCCGGGCAGTGACGATGATGACCAGCCCGGCCGGCGGCATTGACATCGAGGAGGTCGCGGCGAAGACCCCCGAGCGGATCTATCGCGTGGCGGTCAACCCATTCCTCGGCTTGCTGGACTACCAGACGCGCGAGCTCGGCTTCGAGCTCGGGCTCGACGGCCGCCAGGTGCGCGAGTTCACCCGGATCGCTCAGGGACTCTATCGAGCATTCGCGGAGTCGGATGCATCGCTGGTCGAGATCAACCCGCTCGCCATCGGCCGCGATGGCGGCCTGGTCGCACTGGACGCGAAGGTGGTTCTCGACGACAATGGCCTCTTCCGCCACGTTCAACTGGATGCCCGGCGTGACCTGGAGGCCGAGAATCCGGCCGAGCGGCAGGCGCGAGAGCTCGGCCTGAGCTACGTCAAGCTGGATGGCACCATCGGTTGCCTGGTCAATGGCGCGGGCCTGGCGATGGCCACGATGGACGTGGTCAAGCTTTCCGGGGGCGAGCCAGCCAACTTCCTCGACATCGGCGGTGGCGCGCGGGCGGACCGGGTGGCGGCGGCGCTGCGCATCATCCTGGCTGACCAGAATGTGCGGGCGGTCCTCGTCAACATCTTTGGCGGCATCACTCGCTGCGACGAGGTTGCCCGCGGGATCGTGACGGCGCTGCAGGAGATGCCCACCGGCGTCCCATTCGTCGTCCGTCTCGTCGGGGTGAACGAGGCCGAGGGGCGGGAGATCTTGAGCCAGGCCAACCTGATCACGGCCACGACGATGCGCGAGGCCGCCGAGAAGGTAGTGGACGCGGCGCGCCGGCAGGCGACGCTGGCCGGAGCCCGGAGAGGAGCGGCTTGATGAGCATCCTGGTGGACGAAAGCACTCGGCTGTTGGTTCAGGGCATCACCGGGCGCGAAGGTCAGTTCCACACCCAGCAGATGCTGCACTACGGGACCACCGTGGTGGCCGGCGCTACGCCCGGGCGTGGCGGCGGCGAGCTGGCCGGAGTGCCCATCTTCGACACGGTGAAAGATGCGGTCGCCGCGACCCACCCCAACGCCTCCATCGTCTTCGTTCCGGCGAACGTCGGGGGCGCCGACCCGATCTACGAGGCCACCGACCACGGCATTCCGCTCGTCGTCTGCATCTCCGAGGGCATTCCGGTCCTCGACATGGTGCGCTGTTTCCACTACCTGCGCTTGAATGGGACCCGGCTGATCGGCCCGAACTGCCCGGGGCTCATCTCGCCGGGCAAGGCGAAGGTCGGCATCATGGCGGGTCACATCCACCGGCCGGGCTCGATCGGCATCGTCTCGCGCAGCGGCACCCTCACCTACGAGATCGTCAACGAGCTGACCAATCGGGGCTATGGGCAATCGACCGCGATTGGGATCGGCGGTGATCCGATCATCGGGACCTCCTTCGTCGACGTCCTGGCCCTGTTCAAGGACGATCTGCAGACCGAGGCCATCGTCTTGATCGGGGAGATCGGCGGCACGGACGAGCAACAGGCCGCCAGCTACATCGAGCGCGAGGTGCGCAAGCCGGTCGTCGCCTTCATCGCCGGCCGCACCGCGCCGCCCGGCCGACGGATGGGGCACGCGGGCGCGATCATCTCCGGTGGAACGGGCACGGCGGCGGAGAAGATGGCGGCCCTGCGGGCGGCCGGCGTGCATGTGGCGGAAACCCCGGCCGAGGTCGGCGACCTGATCGAGTCGCTGGGAGTGAGCCGGGCCACGTCACCCCCCGCCAGTTCGTGAGGGACCTCTCCCCCCTTCCCCCCTCCCCGACACGGGGAGGGGGGTGGCCGCTCCCCCTCTCCG
>JACPQP010000573.1 GCA_016190465.1 Chloroflexota bacterium | reverse complement strand
TCCTGGACCTTCCCGGAGACGTTAGCTACTCTCCGCAACCCACTGGGACGAACGAGCCCCCCTACTATACCACGGTGGCTGCCGGACCAGAAGCATGGTCGACAGCCCTCGGCCGCGGTTGAAGGCCGGTCGGCTCTCACGTATCATCACGCTCGTGATGAACACCTGACGTCGACCGTCGACCTGGAGATCATGACGGCGTACCCCCCACGGCTCCTGCCCTACTTCCAGCCAGAGTCGGACTTCTGGCGCATGTACCCCGGCCTGCTGGCCAGGGACTTCGCCCGATTCGTCGCGCTGGCGGAGCGCGGCCAGCCGGAGCCTTTCGACCAGTTGACTCTGGCACCAGGGGAGCGTGTTCCACCGGCCGAGCACGCGGAGTCCTTCCGTGAGCAGCAGCGCCGGCACTTCACGCGGAGCGTACGCTCCTGCCGGGAGGTGCTCGGCCTCGGCGAGCGGGACCGGTGAGGGGAGAGGCTCCACGGTCTCACCCTGTGCCGGCTTTGCGGCTATGGGGCAATCACAAAGAGCGTGCGCAGGCAATCAAGGATGTGCTTGGTGCGTGGGAGCGGAATTCACCCAACCTCGATGCTGCTGTTAGCCGGGTAGACAACGCTGTGGGAGAGGGACTGCGCTCATTGGGCTTTCCGCGTGGCCCGGTGCGACAGGTGGTCATTGAGGATGCTCAAGGGCGAGGAGGCGGGGCGAAGGCTCCCGACTGTACTTTGAGGATCGCTGGTGATGAGATCCGTAAACGCGTGCAAGGGAAAGAGAATCTCGACACCATTTGGCGGACCTGGGTGCATGAATCGCTCCATGCACGCCAGCCATACGGGCCGAGCTTTTCGGGCGAGTATACCTTCTACCGTGGCTACGAGGAGGGATTCGTCGAGGGGCTGGCACGCTGGATTACCAGACAGAAAGCCGGGATGAATCCGGCGCCAGCAATCATGTACAATTACTACGTGGAGGCGTACCGGGCGCTGGCAGTGACATTGGCAGGAGAGGCTGAGATGGTATGGCGGGAGTTCTGGCGCTATCCCCCGGGTGAGATCCGAGCTCGGTTCCTTGATGCTGTCAGCAACTTGTACCATCGGGTGACGGGAGACCAACTGACCGGCACACAGCGCCAGGCGATCAGCAGCGTTGCAGATGACGTGTTTTCCACCTTTAGCCTCACCAGACTGCCCTCTCGTCCAGGGCTAGTGAAGCAGTGGAGGTCGGCGTTTTCGTGACCACAGAAGAGTATGTTGAGCGGATCTCTGAGCTTGTCCGGAACGCCCGGGATCAGGATGCCCTCGATCTGCACAATCGCCTTTTCCCTGAGATATGGCCACGATTGAGCTCCAGGCAGCAAGATCGGATACGAGAGCTCCTGGAAACAGCTACGATGGCGGTGGAGCTTCAGGCGTGGGCCGCTTCAGCCCGCGCTACGGCATGAACGTCTTCTTGAGCAAGGCAAGGAGATGCGGTTGACAAACTCAGACACACGGTTTGCAACCGCGTCACGGCTTCTCGAGTCCGCTGGCGGCCGGTCCAGCACTTCTGTCCGGTGGGGGTCTCGATGGATGTCTTTGCCCTCCGCGACCGGCTCATCGGCGAATACCAGCAGTACGTCCGCGGCTTCGTCTCGGTCAGGGAGCCCGACGTGCGCCGGTTCATCGACCAGTACTTCGCCGAGGGTCACCTCTGGCCCGAGCCACTGGTCCAGATCAACCCCGCCTTCGAGCAGGCGAGCACCGTCGATCAGCTCGTCCGCAGCGGCGCCCTCCACCTCGAGTGCGCCACCATCTTCCGGCGGCGCACCGAGCCGGGGACCAGCGGACAGCCGATCACGCTCCATCGCCACCAGGCCGACGCGATCCAGGCGGCCAGGACGGGCAAGAGCTATGTCCTGACCACCGGCACCGGCTCGGGTAAGAGCCTCGCCTACTTCATCCCCATCGTCGACTACATCCTCCGGCGCGGACCGGGGCGCGGCATCAAGGCGATCGTCGTCTACCCGATGAACGCCCTCTGCAACAGCCAGGCGGAGGCGCTGGAGCGGTTCCTCCACTGGGGCTATCCGGGCGGCAAGGGGCCAATCCGCTTTGCCCGCTACACCGGCCAGGAGGACGAACCTCGGCGACTGGCGATCCGCGCCAACCCGCCCGACATCCTGCTCACCAACTTCGTGATGCTGGAGCTCATCCTCACTCGGGGTGAGGAGCAGCCGATCGTCGAGGCCGCCCGCGGTCTGGAGTTCCTCGTCCTCGACGAGCTGCACACCTACCGGGGCCGCCAGGGCGCCGACGTGGCGATGCTGGCGCGGCGCGTGCGCGAGCGGATGGGGGCGCCGACGATGCGGTGCGTCGGGACGAGCGCGACGGTGGCCGGCACCGGTACGCGCGAGGAGCGACAGGCCGAGGTCGCGCAGGTCGCGTCGCGTCTGTTCGGGCCCGGGGAAACGGAGGTTCCCCCGACGAACGTCATCGGCGAGACCGTGCGCCGGGCCACGGCGAGCGCCGGGCCAACGGCCTTCGAGTTGGGCGAGGCCCTGCGCCAGCCCGCGGACTACCCGACCGACTACGCCTCGCTGGTGCGCCACCCGGTCGCCGTCTGGGCGGAGCTGGCGCTTGGCCTGCAATCGGACGCGCGAGGGCGACTGGAGCGCCGGCCGCCGCGAACGCTGAGCGACGCGGCGGCCGAGCTGAGCAGGCTGACCGCGGTAGACGAGGCGACCTGCTCTCGGCACCTCCGGGCGCTCCTGCTCGCCGGCCACCACGCGGCCAACCCCGAAGACGGCTTTCCCCTGTTCGCCTTCCGACTCCACCAGTTCGTCAGCCGGGGCGACACCGTCTACGCCACGCCGGAGATGCCCGGCCGCCGCCACCTGAGCGCCGAGGGCCAGGTCTACGTACCGGGCGACCGCTCGAAGCGGTTCTTCCCGATGGCCTTCTGCCGGGTCTGCGGGCAGGATCACCTGGTGGTTTCGCTCCGACCCGACACCATGCTCGAGCCGCGAGAGCTGGATGAGCGCCCGGAAGAGGACGGCGTGGTCGCCGGCTTCGTGGTGATGGACGGGGAGGGCCTCCTCGACCCGCTCGACGACCTCTCGCTGCTTCCAGAGGACTGGACCGAGCAGCGTCGGGACAACCTGGCGATCCGGTCGTCGGCGCGGCGGCACGTCCCCTACCGCATCCGAGTCGCGCCCGATGGGCGCGTGCTCGGCGGCAATGAACCGGGCGGCAGCGACGCCTGGTTTCTGCCGGCGCCCTTCCGGTTCTGCTTTGGCTGCGGCACCACCTACTCCAGCGGCCGCGAGTCCGACTTCTTCCGGATGGCCGAGCTCTCGACGGGCGGCCGGAGCACCGACACGACGATCCTCTCGATGGCCGTCGTCCGGGCCTTGCGCGAGGAGGCATCCCTGCCGCCCGAAGCGCGCAAGATGCTCAGCTTCACCGACAACCGCCAGGACGCGAGCCTCCAGGCCGGCCATTTCAACGATTTCGTCCAGGTCACCCGGCTCCGCGCGGCCATCCTGGCCGCGGTCGAGCGGGCCGGCGACGGCGGTCTCGCCCACGACGAGATCGCCCAGAAGGTCGCCGAGGCGCTCGCGCTCGGCTTCGCCGAGTACGCCTCGAACCCCCAGGCGATGTTCGCGGCGCGCCGGCAGACCGACGAGGCGCTGCGCGAGGTGGTCGGCTACCGCGTCTACCACGACCTGCGCCGGGGCTGGCGGATCAACTCGCCCAACCTCGAGCAGGTCGGTCTGCTGCGCATCACCTACGACGACCTCGACGCCCTCTGCGCGGCCGAGGAGGTCTGGCGCCCTCTCCACCCCAGCCTGGCCCGGGCCAGACCGGCCGAGCGCGAGCGCGTCTGTCAGACGGTCCTGGACCATCTGCGCCGGGCGCTCGCCATCAAGGTCAAGTATCTCGAGCCCTCCCACCAGGAGCGAATCAAGCAGCAGTCCTTCCAGCACCTCCGGCCGCCCTGGTCGTTCGATCTGGAGGAGAGGCTCCGCGACGCCGCCGCGCTGCTGACCGAGGGCGCCCGCCGCATCAGCCGCGAGGACGTCACGATCACCACGCGCTCGCTCCTCGGGCGCTACCTCCGCCGAGGCGATGTCTGGCCGTCCGCCATGCGGCCCGGGGAGCGGCTCCCGGCGGACGACCTCACGGCCCTCGCCCGCGACCTGATGAAGGCGCTCGTCGTCGGCGGGCACGTCGAGGAGGTGCCGGGCAATCCGGGCGCCTACCAGCTCCAGGCGAGCGTCATCCGGTGGCGTCGCGGCGACGGTCAGCCCCAGCACGACCCGGCCCGCATCACGACGGCCGTGGAGGCCAGCGCCGTCAACGAGTTCTTCGCGCGGCTCTACCAGGTGGCGACCGCGAGCCTCCGCCAGCTCGAGGCCCACGAGCACACGGCGCAGGTGCCCGCCAGCATCCGGGAAGAGCGCGAGGAGCAGTTCGGCAGGGCGGAACTCCCGATCCTCTACTGCTCGCCGACGATGGAGCTGGGCGTCGACATCCGTGACCTCAACGCGGTCAACCTGCGCAACGTCCCGCCGACCCCGGCCAACTACGCCCAGCGGAGCGGCCGAGCGGGCCGCGGTGGCCAGCCCGCGCTCGTCCTTACCTACTGTAGCTCGCTGTCGCCCCACGACCAGTACTACTTCCGCCGGCCCGAGCGGATGGTGGCGGGTGCGGTCGTCCCGCCGCGGGTCGATCTCGCCAACGAGGAGCTGCTCCGGGCGCACGTCCACGCCGTCTGGCTCGCCGAGACCGGGCAGTCCCTCTACTCCTCGGTGAGCGACCTGCTGGATCTGGCCGACCCGGCTCTCCCGCTCAAGCCCGAGGTCAAAGCCTACATCGAGAGAGAGACCTACCAGCTCACCGCGGAGCAGCGCTGCCGGCGCATCCTCGATGGGATGGCCGACGAGCTCCCACCCGGGCGAGCCCCCTGGTACACGCCAAACTGGCTGCACCGGGTGATCCAGAACGCGCCGCTCGCGCTCGACCGCGCGGCCGACCGCTGGCGTCACCTCTACCGGACCGCCAAGCTCCAGCAGGACCGCCAGCACCAGATCGTCGCCGATCCCCTCCGCACGGCCGAGGAGCGCAAGATCGCCCAGCGGCTACGCGAGGAGGCCGAGTCCCAGCTCGACCTTCTGACCCGCGCCCGGCCGGACGTCTTCTCCGACTTCTACAGCTACCGCTACTTCGCCGCCGAGGGCTTCCTGCCCGGCTACAACTTCCCGCGGCTGCCGGTCACGGCCTACATTCCGGGCCGCCAGCGCGGCAAGGGCGAGGAGGACTACCTCTCCCGCGCCCGGTTCATCGCCATCGCCGAGTTCGGCCCGCGGTCGGTCCTCTACCACGAGGGGAACCGCTACCGGGTGAGCCGGGTGGTCCTTCCGCGGGAGGACGGCGGGAGCCGGACCCGCTCGGCCCAGTTCTGCCAGCTCTGCGGCTACGCCCACTACGGTGACCGCCTGGAGGTCGACCTCTGCGACCGGTGCGGGACGCTGCTCAACGCCACGACGGGCCGCCGGTTCGACAACCTCCTCCGGCTCGAGAGCGTGTCCACGTACCGCGTGGACCGGATCAGTTGCGACGAGGAGGAGCGGCTGCGACTTGGCTACGAGATCCAGACCCATTACCGCTTCGCCAGCCGCGAAGACAGCTCGCCGGCCGTGCGCGAGGTGAGCTACCGCGCGGGCGACGAGGTCGTGGCGACGGCCACCTATGGCCCGGCGACGACGCTCTGGCGGGTGAACCTGGGCTGGGTGCGACGGCGCGAACAGCACCAGTGCGGGTTTGTCCTCGACATGGAGCGGGGGATCTGGAGCAAGTCGGATCAGGAACCGGGCGGCGCGGAGGACGAGAGCGACCCCCTGGCCGCGCCGGCGCAGTTCACCCGGGTCGTCCCCTTCGTCGAGGACCGCCGCAACGCGCTCATTCTCCAGCTCGCCAACCCGCTCGAGCCGCCGGCGCTCCTGAGCCTCCAGTACGCGCTCAAGCGGGGCATCTCGGCGCGCTACCAGCTCGAAGATTCCGAGCTGGCTGTCGAGCTGCTGCCGACGGCGGCGGAGCCGCGGGCGATCCTCTTCTACGAGGCGGCCGAGGGCGGCGCCGGCGTGCTCAGTCGGCTGGCCGAGGAGACGACGGCGCTCGCCGAGGTCGCGCGGGAGGCGCTGGCGATCTGCCACTTCGACCCGGCCTCCGGCGCGGACCTCCACCGGGCGGCCCAGGCGACGGAAGACTGCGAGGCCGCCTGCTACGACTGCCTCCTCTCCTACGCCAACCAGCGCTACCACCGGCTTCTCGATCGGAAGGAGCTGGGAGGGGTCCTCGGCCAGCTCCGCGGTGTCACGGCGGTCGCCGGGGCGGGCGGCCGGACGCGGGAGGAGCAGCGGGACGCCCTCGCCCGGCTCTGCGGCTCGGACCTCGAGCGCGAGTTCCTCACCTGGCTCTACGAGCGCAACCGCCGGCTGCCGGACCGGGCCCAGGTTCCGATCGACGCGGCGGCGGCCCGGCCGGACTTCGTCTACGATGCGGCGCTCACCTGCGTCTACATCGACGGCGCGCCCCACCGCTTCCCCGAGCGGCAGCGCCGCGACAACGCGTCCAGGACCGCGCTCGAGAATCGTGGCTGGACGGTCGTCCGGGTGGCGGGACCCGAGACCTGGGAGAAGGCAGCCTGCGACTACGCCTGGGTGTTCGGGGTGGGAGGTTGAGATGGCAATCGTCTCCGCCGCGAGCATCACGCCTGGCTCGATGGTCCGCGCGCGCGGCCGGGAGTGGGTGGTCCTGCCATCCGACGACCCGGAGATCCTCCGGCTCCGGCCGCTGGGCGGGACGGACGAAGACGCTCGGGGGCTGTACCTGCCGCTTGAAGGCGCCGACGTCGCCCCGGCCAGCCTGCCGCTCCCCGAGGCCCGGTACGCGGGGGGAGCCGTCTCGGCGGCGCTGCGGCGCGACGCCGTCCGCCTCGGCTTCCGCTCGGCGGCGGGGCCGCTCCGCTCGATCGCCCGGATCGCCGTCGAGCCGCGTCCCTACCAGCTCGTGCCCCTGCTCATGGCCCTGCGCCTCAACCCGGTCCGGCTGCTCATCGGCGACGACGTCGGCATCGGCAAGACCATCGAGGCGGGGATGGTGGCCCGGGAGCTGCTCGACCGGGGCGAGATCGGGCGAATCTGCGTGCTCTGCCCGCCCCACCTCTGCGACCAGTGGCGCCGCGAGCTGACCGAGAAGTTCCACCTGCCCGCCGTCGAGGTGAGGCCGGGCACGGTCACCCGGCTCGAGCGGGACCTGCCGCTCGACCGCTCGGTGTTCCAGGAGCACCCCTTCACGGTCGTGTCCATCGACTTCATCAAGTCCGACCGCCGGCGCGCCCGCTTCGTCCAGACCTGCCCGGAGCTGGTCATCGTCGACGAGGCGCACGCGGCGGCGCGCGGCGGGGGCGGGACCGCCCAGCAGCAGCGCCACAGCCTGCTCCGGGAGCTGGCCGCCGACCCGGATCGCCACCTCATCCTCGTCACCGCGACCCCGCACTCCGGCGACGAGGGGGCGTTCGCCTCGCTCATCGGGTTACTCGTCCCCGATCTCGAGGAGAAGGTGGCGCAGCTCCAGTACGGCGCAGGAACCGAGGCCCGGGAGCGACTCGCCCGGCACTTCGTCCAGCGCCGACGGGCCGACATCGCCCAGTACCTGGCGGCGAAGACGGACTTTCCGGTCCGCGAGTCGCAGGAGGTCGCCTACCGCCTGACGCCGGAGTACCGGCAGCTCCTCGACGCCACCCGCGACTACACCCGGGAGCTGGTCCGGGAGGCGCCGGGCCTCACCCAGTTCCAGCAGCGGGTTCGGTGGTGGGCCGCGCTCGCGCTCCTCCGCTGTGTCAGCTCCAGCCCGGCCGCCGCCGCGGCGGCGCTGCGGACCCGCGCCAGCCAGACCGAGGCGCCCGACGCCCTCGACGTGAAAGAGGCCGACCGGCTCGGCCAGGACGCGGTGTTCGACCTGGTGGCCCGGGACGAGGCCGAGGGCGACGACAGCACGCCGGGCGTCGATACCGCCGGAGGCGAGGACGGGGCCGACTCGCCCGAGCGGGGCCGGCTGCTCAAGCTCGCCGGGCAGGCCGAGCGGCTGATGGGCGCGCCCGACCCCAAGCTCCGGCTGGCCGAGGCGCTCGTCCGCGACCTCGTCAAGGACGGCTACCGGCCGATCGTCTTCTGCCGCTACGTCGCGACCGCCCACTACGTCGCGGCCGAGCTGGCGGGGCGGCTCCCGGCCGTGCGGGTCCAGGCGGTGACCGGCGAGCTGCCGGCGGAGGAGCGGGCCGAGCGCGTGGACGACCTGGCCCAGCACGAGCGGCGGGTGCTCGTCGCCACCGATTGCCTGAGCGAGGGGATCAACCTCCAGCGGGGCTTCGACGCGGTCGTTCACTACGACCTCTCCTGGAACCCGACCCGCCACGAGCAGCGCGAGGGCCGGGTCGACCGCTACGGCCAGCCCAGCCCGCGGGTCCGGACGGCGCTCCTCTACGGCCAGGACAACCAGGTGGACGGCGCCGTGCTCCAGGTGCTCATCAGGAAGGCCGAGACGATCCGGAAGACCCTCGGCGTGAGCGTGCCCGTGCCCGTCGACACCAACGCGGTGCTGGAGGCGATCTTCGAGGCGCTCTTCCTGCGCCGGGCGCCGGCCGAGCAGCTCGCGCTCTTCTTCGACGAGGAGGAGGCGCGGGTCAACCGGGCGTGGGAGGCGGCGCGGGAGCGCGAGCAGCGCACTCGGACGATCTTCGCTCAGCACGGCCTGAAGCCCGACGAGGTCGCGGCCGAGCTGACCGAGGCGGCCGCGGCGGTCGGGACCTCGGCCGAGGTCCGGCGGTTCATCGCCGAGGCCTGCGCCCGGCTGGGCGCACCGGTCGCCGCGACCGGCCGGGTGGTCACGCTCGACCTCACCCGGCTGCCGCCGCCGGTGGTCTCCCGGCTCGACCTCGCCGAGGGCCCGGCGCGGCCGACAGTGGAGCGGCTGAAGCTCGGCTTCGAGCTCCCCGTGGCCGACGGAGTAACCTACGTCCCGCGGACCCACCCGCTCGTGGAGAGCGTGGCGAGCTACGTCCTCGACACGGCGATCGCCGAGCCGGGGGGGTCGGCGGCGAGCCGCTGCGGCGCCATCCGGACGGGCGAGGTCAGCATCCGGACCGTGCTCCTGGTGCTCCGGGCGCGCTTCCTGATCGAGGCGATCCGCGACGGCGCGACGCACCCGATGCTCGCCGAAGAGTGCCTGCTCGCCGCCTTCG
>JACPQP010000572.1 GCA_016190465.1 Chloroflexota bacterium | reverse complement strand
GTTCAACCAGAGCAGCTCAGTCACCATCTTCCCTCCCTTTCGCCCGCCACCGCGTCGCATTATACGGGAGGCGTGCGCTCCACGCGGGTGCCGGCCAACTACTCTAACGGTTTCACAATGGCGGGCTGTCAGCGGATTCAGGGAACGGATTGAACGGATTGGCCGCTCGGTAATCCGTTCAATCCGTTTCCGAAATCCGTTGACAGCCCGCCACGGGATGGTATGATCCAAGCCAGCGGGAGTATGCGCCACGCGACAACGGGTTTCGGCATCTACGGTAGGGGCGGCCCCCCGTGGCCGCCCTGGCCCGAGCCGCACCGCGCCAGCCGTAGGGGCGGCCCCCCGTGGCCGCCCCGCCATCGGAGATTCCAAATCCGCGCAAGGGGGGGCCTGTGCGAACGGCGACCAGGGGCACCGGAATGCGACTTGTGGATAGCTACGGCCGGCAGATGGGCGATCTGCGGATCTCGCTCACCGACCGGTGCAACTTTCGGTGCGTCTACTGTATGCCGGCCGATGGGCTACCCTGGCTGCCGAACGAGCGTCTGCTGACCTTCCCCGAGATCGCTCGCCTCGCCCGAATCGCCGTCCGGATGGGGATCCGCGACCTCCGGCTGACCGGTGGCGAGCCGACGATACGCCCCGGACTTCCCCACCTGATCCGGATGCTTCAGGCGCTGCGGGGAGAGGGGTTAGAGAGCCTGAGCCTGACGACCAACGGGTTGCAGCTCGCCACGCTGGCCGGCGAGCTCGCCGAGGCCGGTCTCACCCGCATCAACGTCAGCCTCGACAGTCTGGTCCGCGAGAAGTTCCACCGCGTGACGCGGCGGGACTGCCTCGACCGGGTGCTGGCCGGCCTGGCCGAGCTAGAAAAGTACCCGTCGATTCGGCCGATCAAGATCAACGCCGTCGCGATGCGGGACTTCACCGAAGATGAGATCCTGGCTTTTGCCCGGCTTGCCCGGGAGAGGCCCTTCGTGGTGCGGTTCATCGAGTTCATGCCGCTGGATGCCGACGGCAACTGGCGGCGGGAACTGGTGCTGCCGGGCCGCGAGATCCGCGAGCGGATCAACGCGTGGCGCCCGCTCGTCCGGATCGACGACCCGGATCAGAGCTCGACTGCCCAGCGCTACCGCTTTGCCGATGGCGTCGGCGAGATGGGGTTCATCAACCCCGTCTCCGAGCCATTCTGCGCGCACTGCAACCGCATTCGCCTGACGGCCGACGGGCAGATCCGGACGTGCCTCTTCTCGATCGACGAGACCGATTTGCGCACGCCGCTCCGAAACGGCGCCAGCGACGAAGAGCTCGCCGCGATCCTGGCGATGGCCGTCGGCCAGAAGGAGCTGAAGCACAAGATCAACGAAGGGGCAGCCTTCCAGCGCGCGTCGCGGAGCATGTCTCAGATCGGAGGGTAGACCGACGGGGCGACGCGGCGACGGGGGGACGGGGCGAGAGGAGGCGAGGACACTATGTCGGCGAGCGATAAGACGATCGCCGTCGAGCGCGACGGCGCCATCGTGACGGTGACGATCAACAACCCGCCGGTCAACGCGCTGAGCCTGGGGACCGTCGACGAGATCGAGCGGGTGTTTCACGATCTGGCCACCGACCCGTCCGTGAAGGCCGTCATCATCACCGGCGCGGGAAGCCGCACCTTCGCGGCCGGCGCCAACATTCGGGAGATCGAGGCGATCGACAGCGCGGAGGCGGCCCAGCAGTTCGCCCGTCGCGGCCAGACGGTCTTCGACCAGATCGAGGCCTTCGACCGGCCGGTGATCGCCGCGGTGAACGGCGTCTGCTTCGGCGGCGGCAACGAGCTGGCGATGGCCTGCCACTTCCGGGTCGCCGCCGAGCGCGCCCGGTTCGGCCAGCCGGAGATCAATCTGGGGGTCATCCCTGGCTGGGGAGGGACGCAGCGACTGCCGAGGCTGGTCCCCAATGGGCGAGCCAGGCTCCTGCTCCTCACCGGCGAGAGTATCTCTGCCGCCGAGGCCCAGCAGATCGGCCTGGTCGACCGGGTGGTCCCGGACGACCACCTGGCCACCGCGGCGCTCGACCTGGCTCGTGTGCTCGCCAGCAAGCCGGCCGTGGCCACGCGCCTGATCCTGCGAGCGCTGCGCGAGGGGCTGCCGCTTCCGGTCGCCGACGGCGAGCGCGTCGAGGCGCAGTGCCTGGCCGAGGCGTCGCGGAGCGAGGACTGGCGCGAGGGCATTCGCGCGTTCCTCGAGAAGCGCCCGCCGCGGTTCCAGGACCGTTAGCGGCCTAATCCCTCTTCTTGCTGGCCGCCGTCTGGACTCGATCGACGAGCTCATCCAGGTCCACGGGCTTGGTGACGATCTGCTCCGCCCACTCGCGCCCCTTGTAGTCGAGCCGCGAGGTGTACTCCGAGACGACCAGCACCGGGACCTTCTTGGCCTCCCAGTCGTCCTTGAGCTGCTTCAGGACCTGGTAGCCATCCATATCGGGGAGCGTCAGCTCGAGAATGACCGCCCCTGGCTTCTCGTCCTTCACGGTCTTGACGACGCGCTCCCCGCGCCGGAGGACGAGCGGGTCGAGGCCCCGCTGGCGCAGGCGCCGCTCCAGCGGCTCGAAAGAGTCCGGATCACTGTCGACCACGATGATTCGCTTGGTGTTGACGTCGGCCATCTCCTAAACCCCTCAAGAGCGTCTGATCTCGCTTCGACTTCGCGGCTGCCCCAGTCGGGCTGCGCTCGACGCGTCTCCGGGGGCAATTGTGCCGACCATCTGTAGGAGAAACGGTAGAGGTCTCTCAGAATGGCGTAAGAATGCCCCGCCTGCCCGGGATGAGAAGCGCTTCCATCTCGCGTGGCTCGAACTTCTCCAGGCCACCGTGGTAAGTGCGTCCACGGCCCGTGAACGTGTGGCGGAGGTCGTTGAGCGCGGCGACGAGACAGGAAAGCTGGTCCGGCCCGAGGTCGTCAAACGGGTAGATGCCGTGCGCGATGTTGACCACGGCGAGGCCATCCGGGTTGAGGGCGAAGGCCGGCGCCTGACGCGCCATGTAGGTGGCCACGATGGGAGGCGGGGCCGAGAGGCCGAGGTGCCACCAGGGGCGGCGATGGCTGGCGATGTAGCGCTCGGAGATCGCGGGTTTTCCCGCGTGGGATCGTTCACCGTCGCAAAGGTAGGCGTCGAGTCCCGGGTAGGCCTCGCGGTCGACGTCCGCGGGCACGTCGAGCAGGAGTAGCCGCTCCGGGCCGTCGCGGACGACGCCACCGGAGCGCAGGATCTCCTCCGCGCTCGTGATGGCCGGGCGGCACCACGCCTCGAGGCCAAGATCCCGCGCCCGCTCACGACTGAGGATGAAGAAGTCGTTTGCGCCGGTCACGACGCCGCGGTGGACGCGGGCGATCGCTCGCAGAGGGCTCTGGCTGGTCCAGTCGGGCGCCGAGCGATGGCCCCGGAGCAGCGGTGTCCAGCGGTCTGCCCTGACGAGCGTATCGCGCCCGAGCTCGCAGCCGGCTCCCGGGTCAAGCAGGTCCAGTTGCTCGGCGGTCGTTTCGACCAGGCGAAGCCGCATCGTTCCCGGCACGCCGCCGACCTGAAAACAGGCGATGGCCGCCGTGGTCATCGCGTCCTCGAAGGGGACGGCCCGCGGATCGACGACGTGAACCGCCTGGCCGCCGAGCCCGTTGAGGAGGAGATCCCGGACGACCGCGCCGTAGTTCACGTCGAGCCACTCCGCGCTCGTCACGAAGCAGCCGACATCGCCGGGCTGCGCGTGGGCCGCGGTGGCCAGGTAGAAGTACACGTGCAGGCCGGCCAGCGTCGATATCGTGTAGCCCAGGCGACACGCCGTCGCGACCGCCCAGTCCTTCGCGGCGGCCGAGAGGTCGTGGTGCCGGACGTAAGGCGGGTTCCCGACGAACGCCGTGCGGCCGGCGATGCGCGGGAGGTCGAGCGTCAGGTAGTCCGCCTGAGTGACGGTCGCTCTTCGCGCACCCAGAGCCGCCAGGTTCGCGCGCGTGAGGATGGTGGCGATCGGGTCGATGTCCACGGCGACGACGGCAAGCTCGGGCTCGCGGCGCACCGCCCCCGCGACGAAACGGCCACTTCCGCAGCCACAGTCGATCAACCGGTCCAGCCTGTGGGAGAGCGCCCAGGCGAGCATCGGGCCGACCAGCGCTGGCGGCGTGTAGAACGCGCCCGCCGCGCGCCGTGCGGCGGCCGGGCGGATGCGGCAGAGCTCCCGACCGAGAGGATCGGACCCCGCCAGGATCGACGCGCGGGCCTCGTCGACCACCGCGCCAACCGCGGAGTCTGCCGCGGTGTTTGACGAGGCCTGCTCGACAAGATGCCGTTCGGCGGGGGTCAGCGGCCCGCCGATCTCGGCGGCGCCGAGGTCGAGGGCGAGACGGACCAGCCTGTTCTCGGCCAGGTGCGCGGCGGTGGCACCGTTGCCGGTGTGGTCTCTCCTACCATTTCCCACAGTCATTGCCTTGCCGTGGTGAACCTCGTGCCCCAGGACGACGGGCTCACCACGAAGACACAAAGAGCACCAAGGGGCTTGCGGTGAGCTGTTACGCGGCACCACGAAGCGCCCTGCACATCATAGGCGTCGGAGGCGCCCATGACAAGCGGCCTCGGGTCGCAACACGCGCGGAACCGGAACCATTTGACGGCGCCCCGATCCGGTGCTATCGTTTTGGCCGTGTGGAAAAGAGGCTCAGGAGATGCTATGCCCACGGTGCACGACGAGATCGAGATCGCCGCGCTGGTCGAGCGCGTCTTCGCCTTCGTCGCCGACCACCGCAACGCGCTTCACTGGATGGCCGGCTTCGAGGCATTCGAGCCGATCGGAGAAGCCAGTCAGGGGGTGGGCGCGGCCGTGCGCGCCACGGGCTCGGTCTTCGGCTTTCGCGTCAGCACGACGCTGCGGATCGTGGAGTTCGAGCCCAACCGCAAGATCACCTCGGTCTCCGACGGCCAGGTGACGAGCCGGTCGACGTGGACGTTTTCCCCCACTCCGGCGGGCACGCGCGTGGGCTTCGTCGGAGAGTACCAGTTTCCCGGGTCAAACGTCCCGTTCATCGCCAACCGGGTGGTGGAAGAGCTGCGGGCTCTGACTCGCCAATCGCTTCTCAACCTGCGCGCCCGGTGCCGCAATGGCGAAAATGGCGAAGAGGAGGCCTCGGCGTGACTCGCCTGCGCATCGTTCGTCTCGCTCGCACCGTTGCCGACCAACACCCCTGGCTCGTCACCTGGCTCATCCTGGCCGTGGGGATGGTGGCGATGCTGCTGTTTGCGGCGCGAGATGTCCTCTTGCTGCCCGGCCAGCGTGCCGCGCTCGTCGTCGCCACGATCGCGCTGGCCGGAGCCTGCGTGTGGATCCTGCGGTGGGACTGAGCGGGATCGGTATTCTCGACCACGTCGAGCAGGTCGCCGTCGAAGGGCTGACCTGGGTCGACGTTCAGCAGCCCATTCCTTCGGAGATCGGCCGGTTGAGCGAAACTTTCCCGGTCGATCCGCTCGACCTCCAGGTTGCGCTCCAACCGCACTCCCGGCAGCCCGTCGTCGGGCGAGAGGGCTATGCGATCGTGAGGCTGGACGTGCCGGCCGCCTCTCGCCGCACCCGGGCCCTCGAGACTGTCC
>JACPQP010000571.1 GCA_016190465.1 Chloroflexota bacterium | reverse complement strand
CGGAGGAATGGCTGGAGCGGGCGAGCCTGGTTTGGCAGTTTTCCGATCTCTCCAACACAGGGTAGAACCGAGTCTAGGTATCAGGAAGCTTGCGATGGTTTTGGGGACACCCCAAACCCCGCCAGGAAGGGCGGCGGCCCTTCCTGGACCTACGCCAGAGCGTGCTCGAGATGCTCGGCGGCCTCAGCGTCCCTAGCGCGAACCTGAAGGATGATGGGGACAGACTGCCGACGCACCTCGGGCTCGGACAGCTTCCGGGCGTACTCGTCGCTCCAGCCGTTGCCCCCCTCCAGACCCCAGACCCGCCACATCAGGTCGTGCTCGGCCTCGTAGCAGGCGGCTGCGGCCAGCAGATCCCTGGCCATCGCGGGTTCGTGCCCCGCCACCGCCTTCAGGAACTGCGCGCCATACCAGCGTCCTTCCGCCACGGTTCCCACCGCGTCGTTGTGGACCCCTTGCCGCTCGCGGAGCGTGGAGATATCGTCCACGGGGAACTCGTCATCCCGCAGGAGCGCCGCGGCCCAGGCCTCGTAGGCCACGAGCCCGGCGTGGTGATCGCGGATCCGGGGCGTCCGGACCACCTCCAGCGCCCACTTCAGGGCCTTCCGGAAGACCTCGCCCAGCGGAGGCATCTCCCGCTCCTCGCCGATGACGATCAGGCCCAGGGCATCCTTGAACCAGTCACGCTTGCGGAAGTAGCCCGAAGACTCGAGCTCGACGCCGGCGGTGAACGCGGCCGCCTCCTGGAAGTAGTTCCAGCCGACGAGCACGTCGCCACCCTCGTCGTAGCCGGTGACGACGCAGCACTCGGGCGGACCGATGACGCCGAAGGCGATCACGGGACGACCCTGGTCGCGGATGCTCTGGACGATGCGGGCGCGGTAGTACTCCTCATCGTCGCGGCGCTCGCCACTGAAGGCGACACGGTCGGCGTGCTCGCTCTTGAGGAACAGCTCGTAGCCATAGCCCACGGCCTCGAACGCTCGCCGAAAGGGCTCGGCGGGGTCCTCGGCCATGGCGATGATGTCGGAGTTGCCCAGATCCCACTTCGTCGAGTTCCAGAGGAGACGGTAGGCCAGGCCGGAGGTGCCGAGGATGTAGGCGTAGGTGCATCCTAGCTGGCAGGCGGTGTGAAGGACCGTGGCGTGCTGGCAGCCGAAGTTCACGCCCAGGTGCTCCAGGCAGACTCGTAGCGTGCTCGGGAAGGGGAAGTCCTCCGGGCAGCGGTCGCCGGGCCTGTAGAAGCCGGCACGCGGCACGCCCGCGAGCACCACGCGGGCGGGCTCAATCGTTGACTGGATCCGGATAGCCACACTCTTGTCCCCCTGCTGGTCATGGTAGACTAGCGCTCCGCTGCCAGCATGCAGACAATAGGACATCTGTTCCACGGAGTCAAGGGGGCAGCCATCAGAAGGCCGCATGGGGTGGGCCGCTCAGAAGCGCACGCAGCCGCCTGCTGAAGGTGCAGTCATCAAGATACAGCCGCAGGCTCAACGGCGTAACCCTTGGCGTGAAGCCGACTCTTCTCCTCCTGAAGCTCGGCGTCAACCAGGTCACGATGGGCCTCGTAGTAGGTGAGCGCCTCTTTGACCTGTACCAGCGGCAGATCGAGGTCTTCGGCAGCCTCCTCGGGACTGAGCCGGTTGGCGCGCATCGTCGCGACGAGTTGCCCGACGGTCACGTGGCGTCTCTTCAGCGAGAGCTGCTTCCGCCAGGGATGCGGGCACATCACCAGATGGTCGTAAACCGTATCCGAGGTCAGCGCCAGCGCCGGGCTGGCGAGTTCCACCGTGTGACTCAACCGGGCGACCTCGGAAGGATCGACGCTCAGGATGCGCCGCCCGGCCCTTGTTTCGCGGAGTACCCAGAGCAAGGTGCCGATGGCCTCTTGAACCAGGTCGGCCCGTGAGCGGACCGCCACCTTGGCCTCCAACAGATCGAGCAACTGGACCTGCTCCGGGCGCAGATCGAGCTGCACGCGGATCCGGTGGGGCGCTTTCTTCTCAGCCGGGGGCTCGCGTCTGGTTCGTCCTGCTCTGCTCACCGTGGGTCTCCATTGTCGTTGCGATGCCATGCTACCACGTCATAGGCCGGAATGGAGTAACAATGGAGGATAACTGGAGTACTACGCTCAAGACCGCTGCACATGGCGGTAGAGGTACAATTGAGATAGGCACGGTTAATGGGTACAATGGGGCCGGTGGTCGGGCATGGGCGATCGGCTGTCGACGAAAGGGGTGTCCTCGGTGACGACGGATTATCTGGGGCTGCTGGGCGAGGTGCCGGAGTCCGAGCGCGCGTTGGCGGCGCGAGCGCGGGCCATCGTCGAGGAGGCCCTCCTGCCCCGGGTGGCCGGGCTGTATGACCGGGGCGAGTTCCCGCTGGACGTCATCCCCCGGCTGGCCGCCGCCGGCTTGCTCGGCGCGTCGATCCCGGGCATCGGCAACGCCAGCCCGCTCGCCTGGGGGTTGGCGTGCCTGGAGCTCGAGCGGGGCGACTCCGGGCTGCGGAGCTTCGTGTCGGTGCAGACGTGTCTGGCGATGACGGCGATCGCCCGCTTCGGCTCGGATGCCCAGCGCCAGCGCTGGCTTCGGCCCCTGGCGAGCGCGGAGGCAATCGGCTGCTTTGCGCTGACCGAGCCGGCGCACGGCTCGGACCCGGCGAGTCTCGAGACGCGGGCCTTCGCCACCCCGAGCGGCTACCGCCTCTCCGGCTACAAGCGGTGGGCAACCAACGCCACGTTCGCCCAGATTGCCGTCATCTGGGCCCAGACCGATCCCGCGGCTGGGGCACGCGGCATCCGCGGCTTCCTCGTTCCCATCGGCGCGCCGGGCGTCGAGGTGCGGCCCATCGAGCGAAAGCTCTCGATGCGTATGTCGTCCTCGGCGGAGATCCTCCTGCACGACGTCGAGGTGCCCGCCGATGCCCTGCTGCCGGGAACGACCGGCCTTGGCTCGGCGCTCGCCTGCCTGAATGAGGCCCGGTACACTATCGTCTGGGGTGCCATCGGCGCTGCCGAGGTGTGCTACGAGATCGCCCTCGAGCACGTCAAGGCGCGCCAGCAGTTTGGCCGTCCCCTCGCCGGGTTTCAGCTCGTGCAGCAACACCTGGTCGAGATGCTGGATCGGCTCACGGCGGCCCAGCTCGTCGCCCACCGGCTGGCGCGGCTCAAGCAACAGGGCACGCTCCGGCATCAGCAGGTCAGCTTCGCCAAGCGGCACACGGTCTCGGCCGCGCAGCGGGTCGCCGCCCGCGCCCGAGCCCTCCTCGGGGCGGAGGGTATCCTGCTCGACCGCCACATCATTCGCCACCTGGCAAACCTGGAGACGCTGGCGACCTACGAGGGGACCGAGCAGATCCACACGCTCATCGTCGGGGCCGACGTCACCGATCAGCCAGCCTTTCGCTGAGCGCTGCTGCTGAGCAGTGGCTCAACGACGCGGCGCACGGCGGCAGCGCACAGAGGAGGTCTCATCACAATGAGCCACACGTCACCGGGAGTCGGCATCGTCGTCGGCCGGTTCCATCACGACATCGCCTCGACCATGGTCGAGGCGGCGAGCGAGGCGATCCGGGAGGCCGGCGCCGAGCTGGTGGAGACCGTCTGGGTGGCCGGCTCGTACGAGACACCCCTCGCCGCCCAGGCGCTGCTGCGCGCCGCCCGGATCGACGTCGTCGTCGTGCTCGGCTTCATCGAGCGGGGCGAGACGCTGCACGGCGAGGTCATGGGGCACGTGGTCCACCGGGCGCTGGTCGAGCTCTCGCTGCGGCACGAGAAGCCGGTCGGCATCGGCATCATCGGGCCGGGCGCGACCGCCGAGCAGGCCCACGCCCGGAAGGTGGACTACGCCAAAGCCGCGGTCCGTGCTGCGCTGGACCTCCATCTCACGCTCGCCAGACCGGCGGGAAGTGACAGGAGCGCCTGACACGCATCTTCTTTCGCTGGCCAATCCACTGATGAGCGCGAGCCTCTGGCCGACCACGTTCCTGGCCGCCCACGTCGTCTACGGGGACGTCCTGGGAGCGTGGCTCGAGCACGCACCGCGCATTCGGGGTTGAGTTTGTGCTCTTCCGTGGCTATGTGGTGAACGATCACCCCCTCACACCTCACTCACCACTCGCCTTGACCGGGCCCGGTCGCCGGCCCGGAGGTGCCGCTTGCGCAGCCGCATGGCGTGGGGAGTAACCTCGACCAGCTCGTCGTCTTGAATCAGGTCGAGCGCCTGCTCGAGCGTCAAATCGAGCGGTGGACTCAGCCGGACGTCGATCTCTTTGGTTTCACTGCGAACGTTGGTCATCTTTTTCTGCTTGCAGACGTTGACGACGATGTCCTCCTCCCGTGAGTTCAGGCCGACGATCATCCCCTCGTACACCTCGACGCCGGGTCCGATGAAGAGCATCCCGCGCCCCTCGGCGTTGAGGAGGCCGTAGGTCACGGCCCAGCCGGTCTCGTGGGCGACGAGGGCGCCGTTGCGCGTCCGGGTCAGCGGCCCCGCCCAGGGCTCGTAGCCGAGAAAGATGCTCCACAGCGTTCCTTCGCCCCGGGCGGCGCTGAGGAACGCGCTCCGCAGGCCGATCAACCCCCGGGTCGGCACCTCGTATTCGAGGCGGAGGTTGCCCTTCCCGTCCGGCTGCATGTTCACCAGCCTGGCCAGACGAGGGCCAAGCAGCTCGGCAATGACCCCGATGTGCCGCTCGGTCGAGTCGATGACGACGCGCTCGACCGGCTCGACCAGGCGACCGTCGGCGTCGCGCTGGAGGATCACCTCGGGGCGTCCCAGCTCGAACTCGTAGCCCTCGCGGCGGATGGTCTCGGCGACGATCGCCAGGTGGAGCTCGCCCCGGCCAGCCACCTCGAAGGTGTCGGGCGAATCGGTCTGGCGAACCCGCAGCGCGACGTTCGTCTCGACCTCTCGCCGGAGGCGCGCCCAGAGCTGCCGCGAGGTGAGGAAGCGCCCGTCCCGGCCGCTAAATGGCGATGTGTTGACCCCCAGGCTCATCTTGACTGTCGGCTCCCCGACCGGAATCCGGGGCAGCCGGATCGGCTCGGCGGGGTCGGCCAGGGTATCTCCGATGCCGACGTCCTCGATCCCGATGATCGCGACGATGTCGCCGGCAACCGCTTCGGCCACGGCAACCCGGCCGAGTCCCTCGTGGACGAAGACGTCGATCGCCCGCGAGCGGACCTCGAGGTCGCCCGGCCCCAGTCGGAGCAGGGCGTCGCCCGGTCGAACCCGCCCACGGCGAATCCGGCCGATGGCGAATCTCCCACGATAGTCGTCGTAGTCGAGCGCGGCGACCTGGAGCAGAAACGGGCCGTCGGGCTCGCCCGCGGGCGGCGGCACGTGGCGGACGATGGTCTCGAATAGCGGCCGCAGGTCCGAGGCCAGGCGATCGGGAGCCAGACCGGCCCGCCCCTCACGACCGACCGTGTAGAGGACCGGAAAGTCGAGCTGGTCGGCGTCGGTAGCGAGATCGAGGAAGAGGTCCTGCGCCGCGCCGAGCGTCGCCGCCGGATCGGCGTCCGAGCGATCGACCTTGTTGACGACGAGGATCGGCCGCAACCCGGCGGCCAGCGCAGTCTTGAGGACGAAGCGCGTCTGCGGCAAGGGCCCCTCGCCGGCGTCGACGAGCAGGAGGCAGCCATCGGCCATACCGATCACCCGCTCGACCTCGCCGCCAAAGTCGGCGTGGCCCGGGGTGTCGATGATGTTGAGCTTGACCCCGCGAAAGGTGACCGCGCAGACCTTGGAGAGGATGGTGATGCCCTTCTCGCGCTCGAGCTCATTCCGATCCAGAATCAGCTCGCCGGCCGTGTTCGGGTCGCGGAAGACGTTGGACTGCTTCAGAAGCCCATCGACCAGGGTCGTCTTCCCGTGGTCCACGTGGGCGATGATCGCGACGTTACGGATTTCCATACGTGAGTATTGTAGCACGGCGTGTCACCCCGTTGCCGTGCCCTGGCAACCTATCATACAATGCGGGTAAGCACCCGGCGATCAGCCCCGCCACAGTTCGCAGGAAAACTGAGCAGGGGTCCGACCTCTCTCCCCTTCCTGTGTCGGGCGATCAGGAAAAGGCACCTG
>JACPQP010000057.1 GCA_016190465.1 Chloroflexota bacterium | reverse complement strand
GGGCGACGGGGGGGACGGGGGCTGGGTTTGGACCACGAAAGGCGCGAAAGGGCACGAAAGGCGCGAAAGAGCGCTGGGGCGCGGTGCGGAAACTCCTGGTGGCGCGGCTGGACAACGTCGGCGACGTGATCATGTGCGGCCCGGCGCTACGGGCGCTGCGGGCAGGTCTACCGGACGCCCGGATCGTCCTCTGGGCAAGTCCTGGAGGTGGTCCCGCAGCGGGCCTCCTGGAGGAGGTCGACGACGTCTTCATCACCCGGGCCATCTGGCAGGATCTCGGCCGGTTACCATTCGATCCGGAGCGCGAACGGTCGCTGATCGCCGACCTGGCCCGGCCGCAGTTCGACGGGCTGGTCATCTTCACCAGCTTCGCGCAGAGTCCCTTCCCGGCGGCCTACGTCGGCTACCTGGCCGGCATCCCCCTTCGCGCCGGGCAATCCAGGGAGTTTGGCGGGGCGGTCCTGACCGACGCCGTCGTGCCGCTCCCCGATGAGGCGCACCAGGTGGACCGGAACCTGCGCCTGGTCGAGGAGCTCGGCTTCTCGTCAGATGGAACCGATCTGCGCCTTCGTCTGCCCGAGGACGCGGCCGGGGGCATCCAGGCGCAGTTGGCCGCCAATGGCATCCAATCCGACTGCCCGCTGGTCCTCCTGCATCCGGGGGCGAGCTGCCCGTCCCGGACGTATCCGGTGGGGCGCTACGCCGAGGTGGCTCGCCTGCTGCGGAAGGAGACCGGCTGGAGCGTGATCGTCACCGGCGTCGAGCGGGAGCGATCGCTGGCAGAGGAGATCGTGCGGGCAGCCGGCGCGGTGTCGCTGGCCGGGCAGACAACACTGCCCGAACTGGCGGCGCTCGTCGCCCGGGCGCGCCTGGTGATCTGCAACAACACGTCGGTCATGCACCTGGCCGACGCATTGCGTGCGCCCCTGGTTGTCCTCTTCGCCGGGACCGAGCTCGTGGAGCAGTGGCAGCCCCGCGGCGCCCCGGCGCGGTTATTGCGACACCTGACGCCATGCAGCCCCTGCTACGCGTTCGAGTGCCGTTACCAGCACGAATGTCTCGACGTGTCGCCCGCGGAGGTCGTCGGCGCCGCGTTAGGACTGCTGAACCAGGTCACAGGAGATGAGGTCCGTGAAAGCTGAGCTGCCCGAGCGCGTCGATCGGATCGTCATTATGCGGGCGCTACACCTGGGCGATCTGCTGCTGGCGGTGCCGGCGCTGCGAGGAATCCGGCGCGCGTTCCCCGCCGCGGAGATCACGCTCATCGGCCTACCGTGGGCGGCCGACTTCGTCGACCGCTTCAGCGCCTACGTCGATCGCCACTGGGAGTTTCCGGGGTACCCGGGGCTTCTGGAGGTCGATCACGACCCCGAGCGGACCGCGGCGTTCCTGGCGATGGCCAGGGACCACCAGATCGACCTGGCGATCCAGATGCACGGCAACGGCAAGGCCAGCACCCCGTTCGTGCTCGAGCTCGGCGCCCGCTGCACCGTGGGCTTCTATCCCGATGCGCGACCGGCCGGACTCAACATCGGGGCCCCGTACCCCGATGGGCAGCCAGAGGTAATACGCAACCTGGGGATCCTCCGGCTGCTCGGCCTGCCCGAGGAGATGCCGCGCCTCGAGTTCCCGGTGCGCCCGGTGGAGCAGGCCCAGGCGAGCCAGTTGCTGGATGCCGGCGGCATCGGCCAGCGACCGTTTGCCGTGCTCCACGTCGGCGCTCGGCCGCCGGCTCGGCGCTGGTTTCCGGAGCGTTTTGCCGTGGTCGCCGACGCGCTGGCCCGCTGGTACGATCTGGAGATCGTGCTGACGGGCAACGCCGAGGAGCGGTTCATTGCCCAGGCCGTTCGGAGTCAGATGCGCGAGCGGGCCCTGAACCTGGCCGGCCGGACGTCGCTTGCCACGCTCGCGGCGATCCTCGAGCGAGCGATGATCTTCGTCGGAAACGACACCGGCCCTTCGCACCTGGCGGTGGCGCTCGGCACGCCGAGTGTCACGGTGTTCGGTCCGGCGGACCGTCGCCGGTGGGCGCCGCTCGACCGGCAGCGGCACCGCATCGTCTACGAAGAGGTGGAGTGTAGCCCGTGCCCGCACTGGGAATGCCCCATCGACCACCGGTGTCTTCGGCGGATCGAGCCCGCTGCCGTGCTGCGAGAGGCAGCCGACCTGCTGGCGGTGGCTGGGCAGCGGAGGCTGGCGTGCGTCGACGGAGCATTCTGACCTGGCACATCCACGGGAGCTACCTCTACTACCTGGCACAGGCCCCGCACGACTTCTACGTGCCAACTCGCCCCGGTCGGCCCGAGGGCTACGGTGGTCGGTCCGGCCAGTTCCACTGGCCGGACAACGTCGTCGAGGTGCCCGCCGAGCGAGTTCGGGACCTCCGGTTGGACCTCGTGGTGTACCAGAGCCCGAAGAACTGGCTCGTCGACCGCTATGAGATTCTCGGTCCGGAGCAGCGGCGGGGGCCGGCGATCTACCTGGAGCACAACACGCCGAAGCCCCACGCGACCGATACGCGCCACTTCGTCGACGACCCTGACGCGTTGCTCGTCCACGTGACGCATTTCAACCGGCTGATGTGGGACGGTGGACGAACTCCGGCGCGCGTGATCGAGCACGGCGTCGCCATCCCGGACGACGTGGGCTACACGGGAGAGCTGGGGCGCGGTATCGTCGTCGTCAACGGCCTCCGGCGGCGAAACCGGATCGCCGGCTACGACGTCTTCGAGGCGATGCGGTCGCGGGTGCCGCTGGACCTGGCCGGCATGGGATCGGCGCAATTGGGCGGAATCGGGGACCTGCCGCTGGGCGAGCTGCACCGCCGGGAGGCATCCTATCGCTTCTTTTTCAACCCGATTCGGTATACCAGCCTGCCTCTGGCGCTGGTCGAGGCGATGGCGGTGGGCCTGCCCGTCGTCGCTCTGGCGACGACCGAGGTGCCGGCGGCGGTGCCAAACGGTGAGGCGGGCATCGTGACGAACGACCTGGCCGCGCTGGAAGACGGAATGCGGGCGCTGCTGGACGACCCATCGCTGGCGCGGCGGCTGGGCAGTCGGGCGCGGGAGATTGCCCGGGAGCGATACGGGATCGCCCGGTTCGTCCGCGACTGGGAGGGGGCATTCGCGTGCGTATTGCGATGATCAGCGAGCATGCGAGCCCGATGGCGACGCTGGGGAGCGAGGATGCGGGCGGGCAAAACGTCTACGTGGACGAGGTGAGCCGCCGGGTGGCCCAGCTCGGCTATCCGGTGGACGTCTTCACCCGGCGCGAGCACCCCGACCAGCCGCCGGTGTGCGAGTGGGCGCCGGGGGTGCGGGTGATCTCTCTCGCGGCCGGGCGGCCCGAGCCGATCCGGAAAGATCAGATCTGGCCCCATATGGCCGCTTTCCGCGACGCGGCAATTGCGTTCGTCCGGGCGGATGCCGCGGCCAGCCTCATCCACGCGAACTTCTGGATGTCGGGCTGGGCCGGGTGCGAGCTGAAGCAGCGCTGGCAGGTGCCGCTCGTCCAGATCTTCCACGCGCTGGGCGTGGTCAAGCGCCTCCACCAGGGTGACGCCGACACCAGTCCGAACGAGCGGCCAGCGGTCGAGCAGCGGATCCTGGATGAGTCTGACTGGGTCATCGCGCAGTGTCCGGCCGAGGTCGACGACCTTCGCACCTACTATCGCGCCGACCCGGCCCGGATCTCGGTCATTCCGTCCGGAGTCAACACCCGGCTGTTCCGGCCGATCCCCCGGGGCAAGGCGCGAAGGCTACTCGGCTGGCCCCCGGACGAGCCGGTGGTGCTCTACGTCGGCCGGCTGTTGCCGCGCAAGGGGATCGACAACCTGATTCGGACGCTGCCGGCCCTTGCCGAGCGAATAACTGCGCCGCCGCGACTGGTAGTGGTCGGCGGCGAGACGGCGACTGCCAACCTGCGTGATGAGCCAGAGATGCGTCGGCTCCACGCGATCGCCGTCCAGACGGGTGTCCTCGACCGGGTCCACTTCGTCGGCAAGCGGCCCGGCCGCGAGCTCTACCGGTACTACTCGGCGGCCGACGTCTTCGTCAGCACGCCCTGGTACGAACCCTACGGGCTGACGCCACTGGAGGCGATGGCCTGCGGGACGCCCGCGGTGGTCGCCGCGGTCGGCGGCATGCAGTTCACGGTCCTCGACGGCCAGACGGGCTTTCACGTGCCGCCGAATGCGCCGGAGGCGCTGGCCCACCGGGTGGCGATCCTCCTCAACGACCCGTCGCTCCGGGCCCGGTTTGCGGTCGCGGCCCGGGAGCGGGTGGAACGCCACTTCAGTTGGGCCGAGGTGGGACGCCAGGTGGCCGAACTCTACGGCCAGATACTGCGAGAGGGGGACGGGGCGAGGGAGCGACGGGGCGACGGGGCGACGGGGCGACAGGGCAAGGAGGCGGCCTGACCGAGCGACCCGGCGAAGGGGCGACGCGGCGAGGGTTTGGACCACGAAAGGCGCGAAACGAGCGAAAGGCGCGAAAGGGCAACGGGGTGCGAAGTTCACCACAAGGACACGAAGGACACGAAGGGGGGTGCGATGAAGCCGATCGAGGTGCTTATTCCGGCCTGCAACCGGCCCACGGCGCTGGCGACCACGCTGGCCGGGCTGTTCGGGCAGACGTTTCGCGCGTTCGACGTGATCATTTCGGACCAATCGGATGTTGGGGTTTGGGGGCATCGACCGGAACTGCAAACGCTCGCTCGGGCGTTCGCCGCTCGGGGGCAGGACGTTCGGTGGCACCGGCACCTGCCACGGCGCGGGATGGCCGAGCAGCGGCAGTTCTTGCTCGACCAGTCGTCGGCGGAGGCCGTGTTGTACCTCGACGACGATCTGCTGCTCGAGCCGGAGGTCGTCGGCCGCATGTGGTCGGTGCTCCAGGCCGAGGGCTGCGGGTTCGTCGGCATGGCCCCGATCGGTCTGAGCCACCTCGGCGACGAGCGCCCGGATGAGCAGCGGATCGAGCTGTGGGACGGGCCGGTCGTGCCGGAAGTGTACACGTTCGATACGGTGCCCTGGCAGCGCCACAAGGTCCACAACGCCGCGAATCCCTATCACCTGAGCCAGCGCTTCGGAAAGGCCGGTCAGAACGCCGGTCAGAACGCCGGTCAGAACGCCGGTCAGGATGCGGTCGTCCGGTACAAGGTCGCCTGGGTGGGCGCCTGCGTCCTCTACGACCGGTCCAAGCTGATCGAGGCGGGGGGCTACACCTGGTGGACCGAGCTGCCTCCCGAGCACTGTGGCGAGGATGTCCTGGCCCAGTTGCTGGTGATGCGCGGGCATGGCGGCTGTGGTATCCTGCCGAGCGGCGTCTACCATCTGGAACTGCCGACGCTGGTCGTCGACCGGCGAGTGAACACGAACGAGCTGATCCGGAAGCTCCTGGGGTGAGATCGAGTTGGAGCGCTTCATCGGACAGTCGCTGCGCCCTCGACCGCACATCGCGGTGCTCTTCGTCGACAAGCCCGGGGCGTTCGTGGTGGTCACGCCCTTGCTCCGGGGCCTGAAGGAGAAGTACCCCGGCTGCGTGGTCGACTACTTCAGCGGTCCACGGACGGCCGAGCTGGAAGCGGCGTGCCCCTTCGTCGACTCGCGCTACGACCTCTTCCGCGAGTGCGGGCTGGCCGGACTCTCTGCCCATCGCGACGCGCGCGTCGCCACCCAGGGGCCATACGACCTGGCGATCAACCTCGACCGCCACGACGTCAACGCGGTGGCGACGACCCTGCTCGCCCCCCGGTACGTCGTCGGACGCGCCTTCCGAGCGGATGGCCGGAGCGAGCTGGCGCCGAGCGGCGAGAAAGTGGACCGGCTGCTGGAGGAGTTCTGGTCGGCGCCCGATCTGCTCGAGCGCTACGGGGATGTCCTCCAATCCACGTTCATCGCCGAGATCTTCTGTCGAATGGCGCGCGTCGAGACCGACTACGCCCGAACCGAGGTTCCGACCGCCCCCCCGCCATTCGACGTCCCCGACGTCCTGATCGCGACCGGCGCCACGCGCTCGGCCAAGCTGTGGCCGGTCGCGCGCTGGGAGGAGTTCATTCGGCGCTGCACGGATCTCGGCCTATCGGTTGGCCTGCTGGGGGCCGCGCCGCAGGCGCAGCGGGCCCACTATGCAGCGGGGGACCTGGACGACCACCTTCTGTCGCGCACGCCGCTGGTCGATCTGCGCGGCCGGGCGACCTTCCCACAGGTGGCCGGCGCGCTGGCCAGGGCCCGCGCCTGCGTCACGATCGACACCGGGCTGATGCACCTCGCCTACTCGGTCGGCACGCCGACGATCGCCCTCTTCGGCGCGAGCCCGATCCGGGTGTGGGCGCCCCGGCGGGACAACCTGCACCTGGTGCTGCCGGCCGAGCCGTGCTCGATGTGTCTCGACAACCGCTTCGCCAACGAAGCCTGCCTGCGGCCGGTGCACGTGTGCATGGGGAGCATCGGCCCCGAGGTGGTCGTGGAGCGGCTGGCGGAGGTCATCCGCCGGGGCTGACCTCACCCCCTGGCCCCCCGGACCTCTCCCCCCCTGCCCGCCGTTCCTGATGGAGCCCGACGCGGGGCTGACAGGGGTAGGTATCGTGGTGGGCAGCGACGAAGACTCGCGGTCCGGTGGGGGGTTGGACCACGAAAGGCGCGAAAGG
>JACPQP010000568.1 GCA_016190465.1 Chloroflexota bacterium | reverse complement strand
CGGTAGGTATCAGGAAGCTTATGATGGTTTTGGGGACACCCCAAACCCCGCCAGGACGGGCTCCGCCCATCCTGGACCATCCCGGGACGCAGGTGAACTTTCCGAGACCTACTTACATCCAGGGCGCCCAACGGCCAGGCTTCCGCGGGCGCCGCCTCATGCTACACGCCCGGGTGAGGTGACGCAACACGCACGCACGCAGGCAGGCTTCCATCGCCGTGGCCACAGCCCTCACCACTCCTTATGTCCTTCGGGTCCTTGTGGTGAACTCCGCGCCCCGTCGCCCCGTTACCCTGTCGCCCCCTCGTCCCGTCGCTGCTCGGTCTGGTGGACCATCCGGGCGAGGGTCCTCATGGCGATGAAAAGCCGGTACTCGTCGTCGGTGAACCGCGCGAAGCCGTAGCGCTCATAAAAGGCGCGGGCCGCCTCGTCTTTGGCCTCGACGACCACCGCCATTGAGCCGACCCACCGACTCAGATCGCAGCACCGAAACAGCGCGTCGAGCAGCAGCCGGCGCCCGAAGCCCTGCCCCTGGTAGCGGCGGTCGACCGCCAGCCGGCCGATGAGGAAAGCCGGCAGCGTCCCGTAGCGCGGGAGCTTCCGCGCCAGATCGGCCGGCAGGGCCTTCGAGAGGATCGACGTCGTGCTGAGGGTGTAGTACCCCACGACGAGAGCTTCCTGGGTATCCAGGAGGACGTAGGGGATGGCTATGTCGCGGCGTCGATCCTGGCTCGCCTGTTCACGGAGGTAGCGGTCGAGCGGCTCGACGCCGCAGGAGAACGCCGCGCGATCGTGGTGGTCGCCGAGCGGCTCGAACCGGTAGCGATCGTCAGACATGAGCCCTCGCGTACTCTCCTCGGCGATCCTGGCGCGGTTGGCGCAAGGTCCGCCGCTTCGTCCCGTGTCCGGCGGTGCCTTTGTGGTGAGCCCCGTGCTAACGTCCCGTGAATGTGCGGTACTCGCGGGCCGCGGCGAGCACCTCCTCGTTCGGCGCTGGCGGGTTTTCGATGGCGGTCAGGAGGGCCGCCATGTCGCGGACCGAGAGCTCCACGACGTGGTGAGCCCGGATGGCCTCCTCGGCAGCCGCCTGGAGACTGCTCACGATGAAATCGGTGAGGCTTCGACCCGTGAGGTCGGCGGCGCGCTGGAAGAGCGCCTTCTGATCTGGTGTGACGCGGGCTTCCAGACGCTCGCGCTTCCGGTTGCGAGGCACCGTCGCCATCATCTCCCTCTCTTTTGCCCTCAATTCTGCCCTCAATTCTGCCCTCGATGCGGAACTGCGTGCAACGTGATTGTACGACAGAACGCCGTACAGTGCAAGTGGCAATTCGATCCCCTTCGGTCGCCTGACGGGAATCAGTGGGTCGCCGAGTGTCGGAACCTCATTCATATTCAGAGTCGCCGGTGGAACGGCAATTGCAGACCACGGGCGGAGCAAGACACGGCGAACACAGTGGGTTGCGGAAAGTCCCTTAACGGCTCCGGGTAGGTCCAGGAAGGGCCGCGGCCCTTCCTGGCGGGGTGAGGGCCGTTCCTGAGCCGGGCCCGATCACGCTCACCACGCGGGGTCAGTCGTCCTCGCGCTTCTCCTTGCCCCGCTGGTTGACGACGATATCGACGCTGCTACCGCGCCGGATCTCCTGGCCGGCGCTGGGTGCCTGGGCGACGACCGTACCTTCGGCTCCCCCTGCGACGGTCCTCCTGGTTACTTTGCCCAGCCGGAGGCCGCTCGTCTCGAGCACTCGTTTCGCCTGATCCTCCTTCACGCCGATCACCGTGGGCACTTTGACCATGCCGATAGCCACGGTTGGCGTGGGGATAGCCGGGGCAGGAGCCACGATCGCCGCGGGCGTGGGCGTTGACGATGGGGATGGGGCCGTGAGCGCGGGGGATATCCCGAGCCAGGCAAACACCGAGACTGCCGCGCCCAGCACACCGGAGATCTCAACGATCCTGGTGAGTTTCACCGAAGTCATCACTTATCCCCCAGCCCGTCCTCGCCCTGACGGGACAGTCGGCTGTTGAGCCATCGCCCGATTCATTCGTGGCTCCCGGCAGCGAGTTGGTTTGCTCGCCGCGTAACACCATTTATCGGACTCGTTTGACGGCGCTCCACCTGCGGCCGTATAATCCAGGAGGCGGACAGTACACGCAGGCTTGCGCGCGCGAGTGGCGGAATGGCAGACGCGACGGACTTAGGATCCGTTGGGGCAACCCGTGGGGGTTCGACTCCCCCCTTGCGCATCTCCCACTTGAGGGGGACTTCCCCGCGCCCAGCGCTCCTGGTCAGCAAGGGCGAAGATCAAACTGTCGAGAGCAGCCATATCGAAAGCAAGAGGATCAATCCTCGCGGTATCCAGCCGGTCGCCATCGAACTGCCACTCCCACTCCATGTCGCCGCTCCACTCGGTGACGACGATTCTGAGCGTTCTTGCCGGAGGAGGCTCTTCCCAGATCAGATGATAGGCGAACACTCCCGTCACCGGTGATCCGTCGAAGTCGATCCGCATGGTCCCATCGGACGCTTCCTCGGCATCTCGGAAGCGCTGGGGAATCGTGTGGTTCCATTCTCTGGCCCGCTCTATCCTGTGCTCGGCAGCTTCTTCCTCGGTCTGTTGCTCTCTCTCTGGCTCGTGCCGCTGGCGGTGGAAGAGCCTCCGGGCGGCCTGCGCTCGCCGCCGTACTTGCTCCTCGAAAGAAATCATCCTCGCCTCCTGAATGGGGATCAGTCGCGTCGACGCTGCCATCTCGCTGATCCTCATAATCATGATGCAAGCGGAGGGACGCCTGGGGGAAGGGAAGTAACCCCCATCCCGGGGCAGGGGCATTTGCCTGAGCCCCTGATCGAACAACCCTTGACATTTCTCTCGCCACTGGCTAGGCTGTGGCTAGATACCCTCAGTGTGCCTGATCTCACGGCACGACTCTTGAAAACGGGCCATACGGGACGACGAGAAATGGAGGTATCCGCATGGCCCCGCCGGCACGCCAACGAATCAGCGGATTCGTGATTCTCACGCTCGCCTATCGCAAGGAGGGCGACCTGTGGGCTGGCAGATGCCGAGAACTTGGCACTGCGACTGACGGCGAGCGACTCGAAGAGGTCCACGACGAGTTGATCGAGTTGGTCGAGCTGCACTTGAGCGCCTTGGAGGAGGTGGGGGAGCGCGAGCGGTTCTTCCGGGAGCACGGCATGACCTTCTATACCGATGGGGAGCCGACCCAGGTTACGCGCACAGTGCCGGTCAACAGCGAGGAGTTGTTCGAGGTACACCGGGTGCCCGTCGGCGTGGTGGTCTGACGACGTATGTCAAACAAACTCCCAGTGACATTCTTGGCCCTGACCAGACAGCAATCGGCCGCGATGGGCTGGCCGCACTGATCGAGAGGTTCGGGTTGAAGTGACCACATCCTCATCTATCAGATATCAGAAGTTCCGCGTGCCAAACCCGTAGAAGTGCTCCTGACGGATCAGCCACTCTTCCCAGCGACCCAGTTCGCGGAGGTGCTCCTCGCCGGCGGTGAACTGGTCATCCAGCCGGGTGAGCCAGCGCCGGAGCTCACCTTCGAGGTCCCTGGCCAGACTGTCGTGGCCAGGCTCGAGCATCAGGTTGCGGAGCTGATAGGGATCCTCGCGGTTGTCGTAGAGCAGGGCGCCGCCCTGAAGCCAGCGGACGTAGGTGTACCGCTCGGTCCGCACGCCGCGCCACGGCTGCCAGTCTCGCGCCTGATCGAAGGAGACGTACTCGGCGATGAGCGCTGACGACGGCCGCCCGTCGGAGGTGCCCCGGATCGCGCTGCTGAGATCGAGGCCGTTCATCCCCGCGGGCACGTCGACGTCCGCCAGGCCGAGCAAGGTTGGTGCGTGGTCGACGACGCCGATCAGGAGATCGTCGACCACGCCCGCCGGCAGATGGCCGGGCCAGCGGATGATGAGCGGAATGCGGATGCTCTCGTCGTAGGGCTGCTGCTTGTTCAGACGCCCGCGCGACCAGAGCATGTCGCCGTGGTCCGACGAAAAGACGACGATCGTGTTCTCGGTCAGACCGAGGTGGTCGAGCGTCTCCATCAGACGGCCGACGTTCCGGTCGAGCGCGGAGACGTGGGCGTAGTAGCCGGCGATGGCCGCCCGGTCCGGCCCCTCCACGTTCGGGCGGAGCGGGATCTCGTCAGGCGGGTACATGTCCAGGAACTCCTGGGGCACCACGCGATAGGGGTTGTGGGGCGGCCCCCAGGAGAGGTAGAGACAGAAGGGCTCTTCCCGGAAGCGCTCGAGGAAGGCGATGGCCTGATCAGTCTGGATGTCGGCGTCGTAACCCGGCCGTCGCCTGAGCTCCGGCGAGTCATCTTCAAACCACTTGCAGTCAAAGTAGTTGTGGTTGCAGTTGTAGACGGCCCAGTAGTCGTCGAACCCGTGGCGACGGCGGCCAGGCGGGGTAAACATGTGGCGCGAGATGCCATCCAGGTGCCACTTGCCAATGTAGCCCCGGCGGTAGCCGTGCTCCTTCAGGACGTCGGCGATGCCCGGCTCGTCCGCCGGCAGGCGCAAGTCATTGGCGATCGTGCGGCAGCTCAGCGCGTGTTTGCCGGTGATGAGCGAGGCCCGGCTGGGCGTGCAGACGGGCGTGTTGGCGACGGCGTTGGTGAAGAGCACGCCCTGGGAGGCCAGGCGGTCGACGTTGGGCGTCTGCACCGGATCATCGTGCAGGCAGCCAACGCTCATCGCGCGCATCTGATCGGCGAAAACGTAGACGATGTTCGGTCGGTCGGTCACGTCGCTATCCTTGGTCGCTGATAGCGGATCGCTAACTGGGCCAGGTAGCTCTCGAGGTTGGCGTGGATCTCGCGGACGCTGTCGCCGCCGAGCTTCTCCAGGAGCGCGTCGGCGAGGACCCAGGCGACCGCGGCCTCGCCGACGACCGCGGCGGCCGGGACCGCGCAGACATCGGAGCGGATGTACTGGCTCGGAACGTCCGCGAGCGTGGCGAGATCCACCGTCGGCTGGGGTGCGGCGGTCGTCGAGATCGGCTTCTTCACCACGCGAACGACGACCGGCTCACCGTTCGTCATCCCCCCCTCGATCCCTCCGGCCCGGTTGGTCAGCCGCCGGATCGTTCCGTCTCGCGCCGTCATGCCGTCGTGCGCCTCGGTGCCGTATCGCCCGCCGACCTCGAAGCCGTCGCCGATCGCCACCGCCTTGACCGCCTGGATGCTCATCAGCGCCTGGGCGAGCCGCCCGTCGAGCTTGCGATCCCACTGGACGTGGCTGCCAAGCCCCGGGATCACCCCGAACGCGATCACCTCGAAGACCCCGCCGACGGTATCCTGTCGCGCCTTCGCCGCGTCGACCGCGGCGCGCAGCCGATCCTCGCTCGCCGGATCCGCCGCCCGCACTGCCGACGCCTCGACCCGCTCGACCACGGCAGGGTCGGCAAGGTCGCCCGGGACGGCTCTGGCCGGGCCGATCTGGAGCACCTGCGAGCGAATCGAGACGCCGAACTCGGCGAGCAGCCTTCTCGCCACCGCGCCGACGGCCACGCGCATCGCCGTCTCTCGCGCGCTCGCCCGCTCCAGGACGATCCGCGTGTCGTCGAGCAGGTATTTCATCACCCCCGCGAGGTCGGCGTGGCCCGGACGTGGCACCGTGAGTCGCTCGAGCTCGCGGTCCTTCCAGTTCGGCCAGTCCCGGTTCTCGATCCAGAGCGCGATCGGCCCGCCGGTCGTCAACCCCTTCGCGACGCCGCCGCGAATCTCGGCGCGGTCCTGCTCGATCTTCATGCGTCCCCCGCGCCCGTAGCCGAGCTGTCGGCGCGCCAGGTCGCGGGCCAGGTCCTCCTCCGCGAGCGCCAGGCCCGCCGGCAGGCCATCGACGATTCCCGTCAGGCCGGGGCCGTGCGATTCGCCAGCCGTCAGAAAGCGAAGCATACGGTCCACCCCCACGCGCGTGGGGACATTGCAAAGTAGGGGCAGGCCCCCGTGCCTGCCCCTCTGGGTCCACCCCCACGCGTGTGGGGACATTGCGATCGGCCAGCCGTCAGAAAGCGAAGCATGCGTCCGCACCAGTGAACGCGGCGAGCCGCTCGAAGTAATCAGGGAAGGTCTTGGCGACGCAGGCCGGGTTGGCGATTTCAACGCCGGGCACGCGCAACCCGATCAGCGCGAAGCTCATCGCCATTCGGTGGTCGTCGTAGGTCTCGACCCGCGCGGGCCGGAGGGCTGAAGGAAAGATGACGAGGCCGTCGGGCTGCTCGTCGACGCGCACGCCGAGGCGTCGCAGCTCGGTCGCGACCGCCGCCAGCCGGTCCGTCTCTTTCAGGCGGACGTGCGCGACGTTCCGAATCGTCACCGGGGACGTGGCGAACGGGGCGATCGCCGCCAGCGTCGGCACCTGGTCCGACATGGCGCCGAGGTCGACGTCGACACCGGCGAGCGCTCCGGTGCCGCGCACCTCGAGGGAATCTGCCGAGCGGACGACAGCGCAACCCATCGCCTCGAGGACATCCGCGAAGCGGGCATCGCCCTGGACGGAGTCCGCGCCGAGATGGGCGAGCCGGACCCGTCCGCCAAGGATTGCCGCCGCGGCCAGGAAGTAGCACGCGGCCGAGGCGTCGGGCTCGACCGCGTAGTCGCGGGCGACGTACCGCTGGCCGGCGGCGACCCGAAACCGGCGATAGCCGTCGTTCTCCATCGCCACGCCGAACGCACGCAGCGTCGCCGCGGTCATGTCGATGTAGGGCTTCGACACCAGGTCGCCAACGACCTCGACGTCGACGCCGCGACGGGCGTAGGCCCCGACGAGCAGAAGCGCGCTGAAATACTGGCTGCTCTGGTTGCCGGCCATCGTGGCCACGCCACCGAGCAGGCCGTTCGCCGCCACGTGGACCGGCGGACAGCCGGTGCCGTTCACCGACGCCGCGTCGCCGCCGAGCTGAACGAGCGCGTCCAGGAGCGGCTGGATCGGCCGCTCGCGCATCCGCGGCACGCCGTCCAGCAGGTAGCGACCTTGGCCAAGCGTGAGCAAGCCGAGGAGAAAGCGCGCCGTCGTGCCCGAGTTGCCGACGAAGAGCTCGACCTGGTGCGCGGGGATGACACCGCCCCGTCCCTCGACGACGAAGGTCTCCGCCGCCGGATCCTCGTGGACGGCGATCCCCAGCCGACGGAGCGAGTCGGCCATGTGGAACGTATCCTCGCTGAAGAGCGCGGAGCGGATCGTCGTCGCGCCATTCGCCAGAGCTGCGACGACCAGCGCCCGATTCGTGTAGCTCTTCGAGCCGGGGAGAGTCACCACCCCATCGACCGGCCGGGCCGGCGCCGAGAGCGTGATCGCCGCGCTCATCACCGGGCCTAAAGCGTGCGGTCGACGGCCTCGGCAACCCGCCGAAGCTCGGCCATCAGCTTCACGAAGGCCTCCGGCTTCAACGACTGCGCGCCGTCGGAGAGCGCCCGCTCGGGGTGCGGGTGGACCTCGACGATCAACCCGTCTGCCCCCGCGGCGACCGCCGCCCGGGCCGCCGCGCCGACGTACTGCCACTTACCGGTCGCGTGGCTGGGGTCGACGATGACGGGCAGGTGGGTGAGCTGCTTGAGCACCGGCACCGCGTTGATGTCGAGGGTATTGCGGGTGGCCGTCTCGAACGTGCGGATGCCGCGCTCGCAGAGGACGAGGTTGTAATTGCGGTTGGACAGGATATACTCGGCGGCCATGAGGAGCTCCTGAATCGTCGAGCTGAAGCCGCGCTTGAGCAGCGTCGGCCGGCCGGAGCGGCCGACGGCGTGGAGGAGGCTGTAGTTCAGCATGTTGCGGGTGCCGATCTGGAGCATCTGAGCGTGCTCGCCGACGAGCTCGACATCCGCGGGCGACATCACTTCGGTGACGACCGGCAGCCCGACCTCCTCGGCGGCCTCGTGGAGCAGCTCGAGCCCCTCGCGCCCCAGGCCCTGGAAGCTGTAGGGCGAGGTCCGTGGCTTGAAGGCGCCGCCGCGCAGCACCCGTGCGCCAGCCTCGCGCACCGCGTAGGCGGTCTCGCGGATCTGCTCCCGGCTCTCGACCGCGCAAGGGCCAGCGATCACGACGATCTCGCGTCCACCGATCTTGACGCCATTCAGCGAGACGACGGTGTTCGCGCTTCGAAAGTCGCGACTGGCCAGCTTGAACGGCTGAAGGATCGGGAGGACCTGCTCGACCCCGTCGAGCGCCTCGAGCGGCTCGGCGGCCAACGGCCGTTCGTCCCCGATGATCCCGACGATAGTCCGCTCTTCACCCTGCGACACGTGGGCGCGGAAGCCAAGCTCTTCGACCCGACGCACGACCTCGCCGAGCTGCGCCTGGGTTGCGCCGCGTTGCATCACCACAATCATTGGCTGCTCCCTGATCTCCGGGGGCAGGTACGGGGGCCTGCCCCTACTTACGACGGGACGAGTTCGGCGGGCTGGAGTTGGCGCGGTGCGACTTCCGCACACTGTAGCGGTGCGCGATCCAGAGACCTCCCCAGAGCAACAGGCCCCCGCCGAAGAAGATGGCCATCGACCACAGCGTCTCTTCGTCATTCTGTTGCTGCGACAGGCGGTACGCCGCCAGGACGATGTACGTCACGATAATGCCGATGGTGAGCTGATTCATCTTGCGGCGGTTGAAGATGAACAGAAAGCCGAGCACGGCGACGACGATCAGCACGACCAGACACTTTGCCGGTGACACAATCCCCTCAGCTCACCAGGTGACGACAAATCCACCAAACTGCTGCGGCGCCAGGTACGAAGGGCCGCTGGCCGGTCTTCTCCCGATCCACCAGTCAAACCCGATTGGCAGGACCTGGCACCGTGGCGTCATTATAGCACAGTCCCTGAGAGGAACCGCAGATGAACGCAGATGAACGCAGATTGTCGAGCCCCGATCTGCGTTCATCTGCGGTTCCACCGGTGTTTGAGCCGGTAGCGAATCTGCCAGTCGCGCCAGAGCGGGGTCCACCCCCGCCTGGCGCTGGTGAGAAGTATCGGTTAGAATGGGAGCAGGGCTGCCTGGCGATTGACCAGCGGGCATGGGGGAGGCGCGGTGACGATCGAGACCAGGGATGCTCAACCCCTTGCGGCGGCTCCCGCTCCCCCTCCCTCTCCCCTGCTGCGGTGGTTCCCGGCGCTCCAGTCACACGATTTCCGGCTGCTCTGGAGCGCCAGCTTCTTCTCGTTCGCCGGCTGGTGGATGACCCAGCTCGCGCTCGGGTGGCTCGTCCTGGAGCTGACGAACTCGCCGTTCCAGCTTGGCCTCGTCTCGTTCTTCTCCATGATTCCGACGTTGGGCTTCTCCATCCCCGGTGGCGTGCTCGCCGATCGACTCGACCGGCGCCGGCTGATCCTGCTGACTCAGGGCGCCACCTTCGCGCTGATGGCGCTCCTGGCAGCGCTGGTCGTCGGTAACGCCATCCTGGTCGAGCACATCTACGCCATCAGCTTCCTCACGGGCGCGCTGATGAGCCTGAACATGCCGGCCCGTCAGGCGATCGTGGTCGAGATCGTTCGGCGGGACATCCTGTTGAGCGCGATCGCGCTCAACTCGGCGATCTTCAGCGTCACCCGGATCGTCGGACCGGTGCTCGCCGGCCTCCTCCTGGTGCGCCTTGGGAATGGCGGCGCGATGGTCGTGGGCGCTCTCTTCTACCTCAGCACCGTCCTCGTCATCGCGGCGATGCAGTATCGACGGGGGCCGGCTCCCGCTCACCCACAGTCGGCCTGGCGCAACCTGATCGGGGGGATACGCTACAGCCTGGGCCATCAGACGATCCTCGCGCTCATCGCGCTGATCGCCGTCCCCACACTGTTCGGGATGCCCTTTATGGCGCTCCTGCCGGCGTTCGCCCGGGATGAGCTCGGCCTCGATGCCGGTGGCCTGGGCCTGCTCAACTCGGCCATCGGCCTGGGCGCGCTCGTGGCCACGACCTCCCTGGCCGTCACGGGGAGCCGCCTCCGCCACAAAGGCACGGTGCTGCTCGTCAGCACGTTCGCCTTTGGCCTCGCGCTCGTCGCCCTGTCGCTGGTCCGCTGGTTCCCGCTGGCTATGCTCGTGCTCGTGGTGATCGGTGTAGTCAGCTTTGGCCAGATGACCCTGACGAACTCGCTCCTTCAGATGACCGTCCCCAACGAGCTCCGCGGACGGGTCATGAGCCTGTACATGCTGATCTGGGGCCTGATGCCGGTCGGCACGCTCCCGATTGGCGCGGTCGCCGAAATGTGGGGGACACCGGCCGCCCTGGCGCTGGGCGGCGCGCTCACGAGCATCGCCACCGTCGCGTTCGCGGTTCGGATGCCGTTCCTTCGCAAGATGGACTGAGGGGGTATACTATCCAGAGATGTCAGTTCTCAGTTCTCAGTTGTCAGTTATCAGTGGTCAGCAGTCACTGCTCAGCAGCCCCGGACTACTGACAACTGAGAACTGACAACTCGCTACTGACGACTGACTGCATGCACCAGGGAGGCCCGATGACGAGTAGCACCACGGTAGTCCTGACCTATCTCGCCCAGCACCACGAGCGCCACCTCGACGAGCTATTCGAGTTCCTGCGCATCCCGAGCATCAGCGCGCTGACCGAGCACCGGGCTGACGTCGCGCGGTGCGCCGAGCACGTCGCGCACCAACTGCACGCCATCGGGCTCACCCGGGCCGAGGCCTTGCCGACCGACGGACACCCGGTCGTCTATGGAGAGTGGACCGGCGCGCTGGGCCAGCCCACCGCGCTGATCTACGGCCACTACGACGTCCAGCCCGTCGATCCGCTCGACCTGTGGGAGTCCCCGCCCTTCCAGCCGACGATCCGGGACGGGCAGGTCTACGCGCGCGGCGCGACCGACGACAAAGGCCAGGTGTTTATGCACCTCAAGGCCCTGGAGGCCCACCTGCGAACCACCGGTCGCCTGCCGATCAACGTCAAGCTGCTGATCGAGGGCGAGGAGGAGATCGGCAGCGCCAACCTGGACGCCTTCATCGCCGCCCACCGGGACCAGCTCGCCGCCGATGTTGCGGTGATCTCCGACACCGCGATGTTCGCCCGGGGCGTGCCGTCGATCTGCTACGGCCTGCGCGGGCTCGCCTATCTCCAGCTCGACGTCGTCGGCCCGGCTTCCGACCTTCACTCCGGGTCGTTTGGCGGCGCGCTCGCCAATCCGATCGAGGATCTCTGTAAGATCCTGGCAGCCCTCAAGGACGAGAACCGGCGGATCACCATCCCAGGATTCTACGACGACGTCCGGCCGCTCGCCGAGGCCGAGCGCGTCGAGCTTGGCCTGCTTCCGTTCGACGAGGAGGCGTTCCGCCGCAAGGTCGGCGTGCCGGCGCTCGCCGGCGAGGCCGGCTACACGACGCTGGAGCGGCTCTGGGCGCGGCCGACGCTGGAGATCAACGGCATGTGGGGCGGCTTCACCGGCGAGGGCTCGAAGACGGTGCTGCCCGCTCGGGCGTCGGCCAAGGTGAGCTGTCGGCTCGTCCCCGACCAGGATCCGGAGCGCATCGCCGACCTGTTGACCGAGCACGTCCAGCGGCTCTGCCCGCCCACGATCAGTCTCACCGTGACGCGGATGCACGGCGGCAAGCCGTGCCTGACTCCGCTCGACCATCCGGCGGTCCAGGCAGCGGCGCGGGCGATCGAGGTGGGGTTCGGCAAGCGGCCGGTCTTCACCCGCGAGGGTGGGACGATCCCGGTCGTGGCCACGCTGGCCGAGCAACTCGGTCTGCCGAGCGTGCTGATGGGGATCGGGCTGCGGGACGAGAACACCCACGCGCCCAACGAGCACCTCGACCTGGAGAACCTGCGCAACGGCATGCGCAGCGCGGCGCAACTCTGGTTTGAGCTCGCGCGCTAAGTCTTACCGTCGCCGCCAATCGAGCCTTTTCGACGCCAGGTAGAGGGCGACGGCGCAGAAGACCGCGAGGATGGCGACGTCGAGCAGGACGGTCTGGTCGAGCGCTCCCACCAGAAGACGCTTGAGCGCCTCGATGGCGTAGCTAGTCGGGAAGAGCCGGCTGGTGAACTGGAGTGGCCCCGGCAGCCGCTCGGCGGGGATCATCACCGGCGAGAGGAACAGCATCGCGAACATCGCCAGGTTCTCGAACATACCGGCGGTTTCTGGGTTCGGGGTCAGGATGCCGATGGCCGTGCCGACCGTCGCCATCGACAGCGAGGCGAGAAGGATCACCGCCAGGGCCAGCGGGTGCGGCTCGAGTGGCAGCCCGAAGAGGAAGCGGCCCAGGAGCACGGTTGCCATCAGGCCAGGCACCGACAGCGTGATGAACGCGAGGACGACCGCGCCGACCAGAGTGGTTCGGCTGACCGGCAGCACGGCGTAGTAGTCCAGGCCCTCGGTCGCCTTCAGGTGGGCGAAGCGCATCGCGGTGCTGCCCATCGTCGACATCAGCGTCGACGAGACGATGTTCCCGGCCAGGATGTGCGCGCCGAGGGCGAGGTCCTCGCCGCCAACGGGCGAGTTCAGAGAGGGCGAGTTCAGAGGGGGCGAGCTCAGCAGGAGCGACTTCAGCAGGAACATCATCCCGAGCGGTGCGACAATCCCAGCGATGAGCTGCCAGGGCCAGGCCCAGCGGTAGCTGGCGAGCTGGATCAGAAAGACGTCGAAAAAGATCGCGGCGCTCCGGATCACCGGACCTCACCCCCTGGCCGGACCTCACCCCCTCGCCCACCGTTCCTGAGTTGGTCCGACGCGGAGAGGGGGGAGGGGGTCCGGACCTCACCCCCTGGCCCCCTCTCCGACGCGGAGAGGGGGGAGGACGTGGAGAGAGGGGATGGCGCGAGATGTCGCCCGTCGTGATCGAACGCCAGGTACACGTCCTCCAGGCTGTGGGTCTGGAGGCGCAGGTCCTCGATGGCCTCGGAGCCCACTTCGTCGAGCAGCCGGGTGATCGTCGCGCCCAGGTCGTCTTTCCTGGTAGTGAGGCTCCAGCGCTCTGCCCCCGCCGATCGGACATCTCCCAGACCGAGCGCACTCAGCCGCGCCCCGGCGTTCTGCCCGGGGACCAGCGTGAGCTCGATCTGCACCGTTTCGCCGAGCCGCGCCTTCAGCTCCCCCGGCCGACCGATGGCGATCATCCGTCCACCCCGCATGATTGCCACCCGCTGGATCACCCGCTCGGCCTCCAACAGGTTGTGGGTTACCAGGAGGATGGTCACACCGGCTTCGCGGTTCCGCCGCCGTAGCGCCTCCCAGACGTGGAAGCGGTTGGCCGGGTCCAACTCGTTGGTCGGCTCGTCCAGGATCAGGATCTCCCGGCCGCCGACGAGGGCCGTGGCCAGCCCAACCAGGCGGAGCTGGCCGCCCGACAGCTTCCGGATCGGGCGATCGCGCAGTGCACCGAGCCGCCACTCCGCGATCAGCGCCTCGGTGGCCTGGCGAGCATCGCGTCGCGATAGGCCCCGCAGATGGCCGGTGAGGAAGATGGCCTGGCCGACGGTGAGATCCTGGATCGCGTAGGGTCGCTGCGCCAGGTAGCCCACCCGGAGCGGGACGAGGTGAGGCGTGCGGCTAATGTCATCACCCTCCAGCAGGATGCACCCCCGCGTCGGCGCGATGAGGTTCATCATCTGCTTCACCAGGGTCGTCTTCCCTGCCCCGTTCTCGCCCAGCAGGCCGAAAATCTCCCCGCGCTCGATCGCAAGGCTCACGTCGTCGTTGGCGACGACTGCACCCTCGCGGTAGACCTTCGTGAGATGCTTGACCTCGTAGACCGCCGGCACGGGCTACTCCCTGGTCACGACCGCGCGATCTCCGGGCGACCAGTGCTGCACCGTCTGGCCGGTCTCGACGAACGTCCGGGTCACCTGGCTGGACGTGTAGGTCCAGAGGATGGCCATAGGCTGATCGCCCGCGTTCATGAAGCAGTGCGGAACGCCCGCCTTGACGAACGTTGTGTCCCACCGGGTCAGCGGATACCGCGTTCCGTCGACCTCGGCGATCGCCTCGCCCTCGAGAATGACGACCGTCTCATCGCAGTTATGGTAATGGAGCGCGATCTGCCCGCCCGGTGGGAAGCGCGTGATGCCGCTGGTTAGCCCAGTGGCACCCAGCCCCTGGTGGACGAGCATTGTCGCCTGCACACCTGACCCCCGGTCGCGGACCGGCAACTCCTGGAAGCGCAAGATCTGATAGTTGCTCATCGGTTCCCCTCCCAGCGCCTGTCTCATACTGAAGGCAATTGGCACGAGTCGATTGTGTGCCACCCACACCAGGAAGTCAAACGTGGGATCTCAAACCGACGTGCACGTGAAGACAATTCCCGGTATAATCTGTCTGGTCACGACCAGCGCTGACCTCACCCCCTGCACCTACCGTTCCTGAGCGGGTCCGTCAACGGAGAGGGGGCCGGCTCATAAGGGTAGGTAACGCGGAGGGGGCCGGGAGCTGAGGTCGGCCCGGGTCTGGGTGACCTGATTGCTCATCATTCACCATTGGTTCACTGGAGGCGCTATGCTGACCGAACGGATCATCTGTCACGTCGTAGAGCGGGTGCGCGAGACAGCCCGTGCCGAGGGCTGGGACATGGGGAGTTCGGACGAGCTAGAGCGCATGATCCGTCGCCGTGCGGCTGAGATCAACGGGCTGATCGCTCAGCTACAGGCCTGGGATCAGACTGACGACGTCGAGTACGAGGCGATCTCGCAGCTACTCGACCACCTGCCCGATGTTCACCTCGAGATCGAGAAGCCCATCTACCTGACGCTCCAGCTCCCGATCGGCGAGATGCTCCGGACCATCAGCGCCACCGAGGCCACTGATATCGAAGGGCTGACCGTGGTGCCAAACGGCTGTCCGGAGGCGCAGGAGCCCGACGACGACTCTCACGACCACGACGATGGACTGGGCGTGTTCCGCCGCGCGCTCGAGTAGGAATGTGCTCGAAGGGGCTGCCAATGGCGGAAGACCCGGCGACCGAACCCGTCATCTTGCGAGACCTGGGTGACGGTTTGATCTTGCGGCGAGCGACGCGGAACGACGCCGAGGCGCTCGCGGCCTTCAACGGCGAGGTGCATCGCTCGCCGGACGCAACGGAACCGGTCGAGGGCATTGCCGCCTGGACGCGGGATCTCATGCGAGGCGACCATCCGACGTTCGCGCCGGGCGATTTCACGGTGGTGGAGGATACGCGCACTCGGGCGATCGTCTCGACGCTCAATCTGATCTCGCAGAGGTGGTCGTATGGGGGCGTCGAGTTCGGAGTGGGGCGCCCTGAGCTGGTGGGCACTCATCCGGACTACCGGCGACGCGGGCTGGTGCGCGCCCAGTTCGAGGTGATCCACCGGTGGAGCGCCGACCGAAACGAGAAGATGCAGGCGATCACGGGCATCCCCTGGTACTACCGCCAGTTCGGCTACGAGTATGCGCTTGCCCTGGATGTGACGCGGCTTGGCTCCAAGAGCCTGGTGCCTCAACTGAAGGAGGGTCAGGCCGAGCCGTACCGGCTGCGCACGGCGACCGACGCCGACCTGCCGTTCCTGGCCCAGTTGTACGAGCGCGCGGTAGAGCGGTCCCTGGTGGCCTGCGTGCGCGACGAGGCGTTGTGGCGATACGAGTTCCACGGACGCAGCGAGAAAAGCGGCCTCTATCAGGTGTGGCAAGTCATCGAAACGGCCGAAGGGGAGCCCGTTGGGTTTCTGGACCACGCGTCACAGCTCTGGGGCACGGCGCTGGCAACCACCATCTATGAGCTCGAGCCGGGGAGTTCCTGGCTGGCAGTGACGCCGAGCGTGCTGCGATATCTTCGGTCGAGGGGCGAGGAGTACGCGGTTCGGGACCACCGAGAGTTCGAGGAGATCGCATTTCGGATGGGGACAGAGCACCCGGTGTATGAGGCAGTCCCGGACCGGCTTCCACGGACGCAACCTCCCTACGCGTGGTACGTGCGGGTGCCCGACCTGCCCGGCTTCTTGCGGCACATCTCACCCGTCCTCGAGCGGCGGCTCGCCGAGTCGGTGGCAGTCGGGCACACCGGCGAGCTGAAGCTCAGCTTCTACCGCGATGGGCTCCGAATGGTGTTCGAGCGCGGCCGGCTCGTCGCGGCCGAGGCATGGGCACCGATCCGCGGCGAGCCCGGCGTGGCGGCCTTTCCCGACCGCACGTTCCTTCGGTTGCTCTTCGGCTACCGCGGTCTGGAGGAGATGGAGTACGCCTTTCCCGATTGCCGACCCGGCAGCAGTGAGACGCGCGCCGTCCTGAAGGCGCTGTTTCCCAGGCGCCCTTCGAGCGTGTGGCCGGTGGCGTGAGCCCAGGGCTGTTTCTCTATGCCATAGGAACGCACGCTCGGCGTCGGCGCACCTATCCGGATCTCCTCGGCCGGCCAGAGTTCGCGCACCTCCACGTGGTCCGGCTCCGGTCGCCACGGGCGGCCGACGCCTGGCTCGAAGCGATCATGCCACAGTTGCCCGGGAAGGCGTCAGCGCTCTCGTGAGCCCGACTGAACGCCGCCCTACCCCCTACCCCTCTCCTCACAGGGGGAGGTATGCGGACCACGAAGGCGTTTGGACCACGAAAAGACGCGAAATGATCGCGAAAGGCGCGACAGGGCGCCCCCCACCTCTCTGGTGACCCATTCCCCCGCGTCGGGG
>JACPQP010000063.1 GCA_016190465.1 Chloroflexota bacterium | reverse complement strand
CGGTCCCACTGATAACCCCGTCTCGCCTCTCGCAGGCCGAGATCGAGGCCCGGTTCTTCCGGGGCCTCGCCGATCCCAGCCGCGTGCGCATCCTCGAGCTGTTGCTGGAAGGGGAGAAGAACGTTTCGGAGCTGGTCGAGCAGACCGGTCTTGCCCAGAATCGCGTCTCGACCCACCTGGGCTGTCTGCGCACCTGCGGCTTCGTCACTGCCCGCAAGGACGGGCGCTTCGTGTACTACCAGGTGACCGATCCCCGCGTTCGCGACCTGTTCCAGTTGGCGCGCCAGGTCATCGCCGAGAACGCGGCCCAGATCCTGGCCTGTAGCGTGGTCGGGTAAGCGTAGTCGGGTAAGAGTCGGATAGGACAGAAGAGGAGAACGTACCGTGAGTCTAAAGACGTTCCGGATGCGGGTGAAAGGCATGACCTGCACGGGATGCGAACTGCACGTCGTCCGGGCGCTGGAGCGGGCCGGCGCCACCGAGGTCAAGGCCGACTTTCGCCGGGATGAGGCGAGCTTCCAGGCGCCGGTCTCGGTCGCCCCCGAGGCGCTGGCGGAGGCGGTCGAGGCTGCTGGCTACCAACCTGGGCCAGTCGCGGCAGTCGCCCCCACTGTTCCGGAACACGAGTTCCGAATGGCCGTCGACGGGATGACCTGCGCCGGATGCGAGGCTCACGTCGTCGAGGCCCTCGAGCGCACCGGGGCGACCAGGGCCCACGCCGACTTCCGCCGTGGCGAGGCGCGCTTCCGGGCGTCAGCACCCGTAGACGTGAACCTGCTTGCCGCGGCGGTCACGGACGCTGGCTATCAGCCGGGGCCGGTCGAGGCGCTACGACCGGAGCGGGAGGTGACTCGCCGCACCACCGGAGGTGGCACCGACTACGACCTGGCGATCGTTGGATCGGGCGGCGCCGCCTTCGCCGCCGCGATCAAGGCCAGCGAGGCCGGCGCGCGGGTGGTGATGATCGAGCGGGGCACGCTGGGCGGCACCTGCGTCAACATCGGCTGCGTGCCCTCCAAGACGCTCTTGCGCGCCGGTGAGCTGCACTTCCAGGCCGGGCACCACCCCTTCGCCGGGATCGAGACGCGGGCGGGTGCGGTCGACCTGGCGGCGCTCGTGGCGCAAAAGGACGAGCTGGTCCGGCAGCTTCGCCGCGAGAAGTACGCGGACCTGATCGAGGACTACGGCTGGGATGTCGTCTCTGGCGAGGCGAGTTTCGTCGACGAGCGCACGCTCCGGGTCGACGGCGACGCCATCCGCGCGCGAAGCTTCCTCCTCGCCACCGGCGCCAGCCCCGCCGTGCCGCCGATCCCCGGTCTCGACCAGACTCCCTATCTCACCAGCACCAGCGCGCTCGACCTCCAGCGGGTGCCGGAGAGCCTGGTCATCGTCGGCTCGGGGTACATCGCCCTCGAGCTGGGGCAGCTCTTCCGCCACCTGGGCAGCCGGGTCACGTTGATGCAGCGCAGCCCGCGCATCCTCAGGGAGTACGACCCCGAGATCAGCGAGGCCGTTCACGAGGTGATGACGGAGCAGGGGATCGAGTTCGTCACCGGCGCGCGGTTCGAGCGCGTCGAGGGCGGGGCAGCCGGCCGGCGGGTGCACGTCGAGGTCGGCGGCGAGAAGCGCGTGGTCGAGGGGGAGGAGCTCCTGGTGGCTGCGGGCCGCCGCCCGAACACGGCGGCGCTTCGGCTCGACCGGGCGGGCGTGAGGCTCGGCGAGCGGGGAGAGATCGCCATCGACGAGTACGCGCGCACGACTAACCCGCGCGTCTTCGCCGCCGGCGATGTGACGCTGGGGCCGCAGTTCGTCTACGTGGCGGCCTACGAGGGGGCGCTGGCCGCCGAGAACGCCATCGATGACCCTGCAAATGGGGACCCCGCAAATGGGGCCGGGCGGCGGATCGACCTGCGGGTCGTGCCCGCGGTGACCTTCACCAACCCGGCGATCGCCACAGTCGGGCTGACCGAGGCGCAAGCTCGGGGAGCCGGGTATTCGGTGAAGACCTCGGTCCTGCCGGCGAAGGCGGTGCCGCGGGCGCTGGTGAATCGGGACACGCACGGCGTCTTCAAGATCGTCGCCGACGAGGCGACCGACCGGATTCTCGGCGTGCACGTCGTGGCCGAGAACGCCGGCGACGTCATCTACGCGGGGGTGCTGGCGGTGAAGTTCAACCTGACCGTGCAGGACCTGGTGGAGACGCTGGCGCCGTACCTGACGATGGCCGAGGGCCTCAAGCTGGCGGCTCAGACGTTCGGCAAGGACGTGGCCAGGCTCTCGTGTTGCGCGAGCTGAGGGAAAGGAGGTCTGGTGCGGCAGAAGCTCTTTCTTTTTGGGCATCATCTCCACGCATCTTGATGGATAGATACCCCAGGAAAGAATCGAAAGGAGCATCCCTATGGAAATCCATCGTCGTTCCCCCGCTGAGTTGTGGCTCAGCGTACTCGCCTTGCTCGCCGGCGGCATCGTGCCGGTCTTTGCACTCCTCGTGGCGGCTACCATCGGGCTCTTCGCGCCTCCCATAGGACCCGAGCAGATGGCGATGATGCCGAAAGACATGCCGCAGATGATGCTCTCGCGGATCATGTGGCCGGACCAGGTCGCGATGGCGATGGCTATGCCCGGGAATCTCATGGCGATGTTGGGCGGGATGATGGCCGCCCAGCCAGCTATGGCCGGCTACACTACCTACGTCCTCCTCCCGGCACTCGTCATCCTCGGCGTCGTCTACCTCTACGCTCGCGCCAACCATCCCGGCCTGGCCAACTGCATCCTGGCGGGACTCGCCGCCGGCGCGGTGGCATCCATCGGTCTCGACGTCGTCCGCCTGACCGGGTTCTCGCTCCGCTGGATGCCAGCCAACCTGCCGCCGATGTTCGGCATGCTCATCCTCGGACCGATGTCGAGCCCGGTCCAGGCCGGAATCGTCGGCTATCTGTACCACTTCCTCAACGGCGCGAGCTTCGGCCTGATCTACGCGCTGGCCGTCGGGCGAGGTCGCCTGTCATGGGGAATCGGCTGGGGGATCGTCATCTGGCTGCTGATGATGGTCACCCCACCCGTCCTGATGATGGGCGTCGGCCCCTTCGGCATCAACTTCGGTCCGGGACTGGTCGTCACGACGCTGATTGCCCACATCGTCTACGGGGCAGCGCTCGGCTGGCTGGCCGAGCGGTGGGTCTGCGTCGAAGGTCCGCTCCTGGCCGACCAGACGGTGGGGCTGCGCCTGAGCGCCAGGGCGCACTGATGCCCCCCGCGGTGGATGGGGCCGTCAATGGCGCCGGCTCCATCCACCGACCAGGCAGAAGGTTCTCCTGGCCCGACGATCGGCTGTAGCGCCGGGGGAAAGTGCGGGACGGCGCCGCCGGGTATATCGGGTGCCAGGTGTCGGGGATGGTAACCCCACCCGACACCTGGCACCCGACAGACCATGCCAGGAGGGGGAAATCGGTGACCGAATCGACGGCGATCGGACTACCCACCAACGGCCAAGACACGCGGTTTCCGGGAGAGGGCCGCGCCCAACCGGTGCTGCCCACCACGGCGCACCAGTTCACGGCCCCCAGCTCACCGGAGCCACCCGCGACAGTGCCGCTCTATCGATTCGTCCCCTTGCGGCTCTTCGGCGCGACCCTCCTCGTGGTGGCGGCCGAGCACGTGGCCACAGCCTGGCGGCAACCAGGTCTGGTTGCCGCCCTCGGGCTGGTCGTGGCCGCCTGTGGGCTGATCATCGTCGTTTTCCACGTCCTGGTCGGCCGACGCCTCTGGGCGCTCATCCGCGCCAACCAGCGGCTCGCCGAGGGCGACTTGGCGGCCGCGGCGCTCCCGGTCCCACGGGTGCGCGACGAGATCGACCTGGTGCTGGCCTGGCGCAACCACATGCTGGGCCGCCTGATCGCGGTCTCGCAGGAGAACGCCCGTCTCTACCTCGAGACCGACGCGACGCTGCGCCAGCGCGTCCGCGACCTGGGGACGCTCTATGCCGTCACCCGCGCGCTCGTCGCGGCGCCGGACCTCGGCGCGACGCTGCGGCTCATCGTCGATCGACTCGTCGAGGTCGCGAGAGCGCGCCGCGGGGCGATCCTGTTGCTTGACCGGGCCGCGGGCAAGCTCGACGTCCGGGCGGCCTATCAGTTCCCGCCGGACCGCTGGACCGCCTTGGCCGATGAACTCGGTCCCCGCCTGCTACGGCGTGACGAGGCGACCGGCGAACTGGCCCTCGCTTGCGATCCGCTGGCGCTGACTCCGAGTGAGGGCGACCAGCTCCAAGGGCGACTCTGTTTTCCCCTCACGGTGGCCGGACGCCCGGTCGGAGGTGTCTATCTCGAGCGGGAGGGAATCGAACGCTTCGATGCCAACGACCTGCGCCTCATCGCCGCATTGACCGAGGATGCTGCGCTGGCGCTCGAGCAGGCTCGGCTGGCCGAGGCGGCAGCCCAGGCCGAGGCGTATCGGCAAGCTAATGCGCTCAAGAGCGAGTTCCTGGCCAACGTCTCCCACGACCTCAAGACGCCGCTCACGTTTATCTACGGCATGGCCGAGTTGCTGGCCACGCGGCCATTCGACGAGGCAGAGCGGCACGGGCACCTGGCCGAACTCGCAGCGGCAGCCAAGCGTATGGCCACGATGATCGACGAGTTGGTCGACCTCTCACGCCTGGAGGCCGGGCAGCTCGAGTTGCAGCCAGCGCCTCTGGATCTGGGCGCGCTCCTGCGTGACGCGGTGGCATTGTTCGCCGACCGGTCGCCGCGGCACCGCCTGATGGTGGAGACACCCCCCGTCCTGCCGGTGGTGATCGCCGACCGGCGTCGCCTCGAACGTGTCGTCGAGAACCTGGTCAGCAACGCCATCCGCTACTCACCGGACGGCGGGACGGTGACGGTGCGAGCGGTGACGGAGGGCCGAAAGGTAGTCATTGAGGTCGAGGATCAGGGGATTGGCATACCACCCGAAGAGGTCCCACGGATCTTCGGGCGTTTCTACCGCGTCCGCTCGCCAACCACGGCAGGGATAGCCGGCACCGGGCTGGGATTGGCGATCGTCAAGCGGCTGGTGCAGGCCCACGGTGGGACGATCGACGTGCGTAGCGAGGTCGGGCGGGGGAGCGTCTTTCGCATCGCACTCCCCGTCGCCGCCCAGACGGTAGCCGACTGATTCACGCGGCGAACGAACCAGAGAGAGGCCCTACTTCAGCGAAAGAGGGAGTCGGAGGATCGAGATGTGTTGCCCCACGATGACCCCTGTACACTTAGAATGTAGTGGATGTAGCAAGCGAATGAGCGTTGCTGAATGGCGGGCGGCCGGTGGCTGGGAAGCTCAACGACGGATCAGCGGGCCGCGATTCTTCCAGGTCGTGGTCGCCCGCCTATCGCTGCCGGCGGTGTTCTGCTCGGAGAAGTGCTGCGAGCGTTACACCGCGCCGCGCCCAGCAGCCCCAACTTCTACTGGCCCGGTCGACCGATCTCCACAGACGGAGTGGTCGTCGGCCCATCGAGCCTACACGACAGCACCCCGCACGAGGTAGTCTTCGCTCGACCGAACCGAGGTGCGGTGATGAATAATGGTGTGCAGCATTGCTCTTGCCGGCGTCAGTCTGGTCCCGCTCGTTGCGGCCAGCTCGGCATCCAACGGACCGCCGTTTGTGTGGCTTGGCCGTTTGTGCAGGGATGTCAAACTTCGCGCGCCGGCAGGTGCAGCAGGTGTAACCCTGGCGTGAGCCGGCTATGAGAGGTATAATAGCCATAGTTACATATCAGGATGTATTGACTTGTCCATGGGCCGAGCAGCAGATGGAGTGCCAGTGATGAACGAGCACCTATCCCCGTGGGCCGACCCCGCCACGCTCGAGGCCATCCCCGCTGGCGTGTGCTTCCTGGATGCACGGGACTTTCGGGTGATCGCTCACAACTTCCTGTATCAGTCGTTGCTCGCGGAGCCCTACCGCACAACCGGTGCGGTGGGCTTGCGAATCGCGGAGTTCCTCCCGGGCGTTGAAGAGGCGGGCATGCTTGACTGCCACCGCCAGGTAACGCTTACGGGCGAGCCGTGCGTGGCTCGGCCGTGCGCCGTTCGTGACTTCCCCTACCGGGGCTTTGCCCACGGCCTTGCCTACTGGGTTGTACTCGTTTCCCCGGTTCGTGTCACGCGTGGCGAGGTACGGTGGCAGTTGGCTACCGTCTGGGAGGTGACCGAGCGCGTAT
>JACPQP010000559.1 GCA_016190465.1 Chloroflexota bacterium | reverse complement strand
GAGGAGGTAAAGGATCGTGCTATGCTATCTGCTCTATGGCCCCGGTGATCTCCGTGCCGAGGAGCACGACATCCCGACGCCTGGACCCGGAGAGGCGCTCGTCAAGATAATCGGCTGCGCAATCTGCCACACCGATCTCGCGATCATCGACGGTCACTGGCCATTCCTCACGAAGCTCCCGAAGATCATCGGCCACGAGTACGCGGGTACCGTCGTCGCCCTCGGGCCAGGGACTACCAGTGTAGCCCCGGGTGATCGGGTGGCCGTCTACCCGTCCGCTCCGTGCGGGCTCTGCCTGCCGTGCCGGCGCGGCACATTCTGGCTCTGCCTGAGGCCTCGGGCACTTTCGGGCGGATTCGCCGAGTACGCGGCGCTGCCGGAGCAATGTCTCTTCAGGGTGCTGCCCCAGGTCACCGATGAGCAGGCTCTCTCCGTGGAGCCGTTCTCGGTGGCGGTGCACTCGGTGGACCTTGCCCAGATGCAGCCCGGCGACACGGTGGTCGTCATCGGCGGGGGCGCCATCGGACTGGTGATCGTCGGCATGCTTCGGGCCGCGGGTGCGGGTAAGATCATCGTCAGCGAGCCAGATCCCAGCCGGCGACCGGTGGCCGTCGAGTTCGGGGCCGACGTCGTGCTCGACCCCCGCGAGCGCGACCTTGCCGCGAAGGTGAAGGCCTTGACTGGTGGGATGGGGGCGGACGTCGTCTTCGAGGCAGTGGGGCTGCCGCAGACGGTCGAGCAGTGTTTCGCCCTCGTGCGCCGGGGTGGCACCATCATAATTGTCGGCGTGGCTCTCCCGGAGGCCGAGGCTCGATTCAAGCCGTTCGACGTTTTCGCCGGCCACCTGACGATCCGCGGCTCCTGGGGCGCCTGGTGGACGATCCCCCGAACGATTGATCTCCTCCCGAAGGTGCGCCCGGAGCGCGTGCTGACGCACCGCTTCCCGCTTGCCGAATTACCCAGGGCGTTGGAGCTGCGCCGGAAGCAGGTGGGCATCAAGGCCTACGTCATACCGTAAGGCAGATCGCAGATCGAGTTGGGATCCACGGAGGGGGCAGCATCATCAACATCAGCTCGATCGCCGGCAGTTCGGCCCTGGGTCGGGGCAACTTCGTCTACAGCGTGACCAAGGGCGGGATCAACCAGCTCACGCGCGAGCTGGCGGTCGAGTGGTCTCCCCACCAGATCCGGGTCAACGCCATCCAGCCTGCCCAAACGATGACGCCAGCCGGCAAGCGGATGTTGCGGTCCCCCCCAATGAACTCCGGCCGACTGCGGGAGCGGCTGCTGGCCGGGATCCCGCTGGGGCGGTTCGGGGAGCCGGAGGACATCGCCAAGGCGGCGGTCTTCCTGGCCTCCGACGCGGCCGGGTTCATCACCGGCCACATCCTGCCGGTCGACGGCGGCAACCTGGCGCTCAACGCCGGCGGGAGCCGCATCTGGCCGAGCGACAGTTGACACCGGTCGGGTCTACGTCGGAAGATAGCGGAAGGTGATCTCGACCCCCGTCCGGACGCAGGAGTATTGGAGGTGCGCATGGCCATCTCGGAACGCTGGGCCACCCTGACGCGCGAGCGATTGCTCTGGATGTACGACCGGATGACGCTGATCCGCGAGTTCGAGGAGCGGCTGCGGCAGCTCGTCGACGCCGGGATGCCGGTCGGGGCCGCGCACTACTACGTCGGCGAGGAGGCCGTCGCCGTCGGCGTGTGCGCCGCGCTCGAGCCGATGGACTGGATCGCCTCGACGCACCGCGGCCACGGTCACTGCATCGCCAAGGGCGTCGACGTGCGGCCGATGATGGCCGAGCTGTTCGGGAAGGTGACCGGGTCCAACCGGGGCAAGGGCGGATCGATGCACATCACCGACGTGCGGGTCGGCATGCTTGGGGTCAACCCGATCCTGGGCATGGGGACAACGCACGCCGTGGGGGCCGCGCTGTCGGCGAAGGTGCGGCGGACCGGCCAGGTCGCCGCGGCCTTCTTCGGCGACGGCGCCTCGAACATCGGGGCCGTCCACGAGGCGATGAACCTGGCCGCGATCTGGAAGCTTCCGGTCGTGTTCGTATGCGAAAACAACGGCTATGCGCAATCGACGCCGGTCGAGTACGCGGTCGCGGTCCAGGATATCGCCGACCGGGCAGCAGGCTACGCGATGCCGGGGGTCGTCGTCGACGGGCAGGACGTCTTCGCCGTCTGGGAGGCAACAGATGCGGCGGTGCGCCGGGCGCGGGCGGGTACGGGACCGTCGCTGATCGAGTGCAAGACCTATCGCTACTACGGCCACTACCACGGCGACGACCCGCGTCGCTACCGGACCGCCGAAGAGGAGGAGGTGGCGCGGGCGCGTGACTGTATCCGGCGGTTCCGCGAGGGAGCGCTGACACGGGGGCTGCTCGGCGCGGACGACCTGGACGCCATCGACGCCCGGAATCGGGCGCTGCTCGACGAGGCCATCGCCTTCGCCGAGGTGAGCCCCCTGCCGGATCCCGCGGAGCTGTGCACGGACGTCTACGTGACTGAACCATCCGAGTAGCCGTCAGGTATCAGCCTCTTCGGGATCGGGACGAACGGAAACCACGGATGAACACAGCGGGAGGACTGGGATGACGACCGCCGTCCGCGAGCTGACCTTCAGCCAGGCGATCAACGAGGCCATTCGCCAGGAGATGCGGCGCGACCCGACGATCGTGATCATGGGTGAAGACATCGCCGGTGGGGCCGGCCGGGCGCACCTGGGCTTCGTCGACGCCTGGGGTGGCCCCCTCCGGGTCACCCGGGGCCTGATTACCGAGTTTGGGCCGGAGCGCGTTCTCGACACGCCCATCGCCGAGATGGGATTTGTCGGCGCGGCGGTGGGCGCCGCCATGACCGGGCTTCGGCCCATCGTCGAGGTTTTGTTTGTCGACCTGATCGGCTGCTGCTACGACCAGATCATCAACCAGGCGGCGAAGATGCACTATATGATGGGCGGACAACTGGACCTGCCACTCGTCATCCGGATCCCCTACGGGGCGCGGGGCGCCACGGGCCAGACCTACGGCGGGGGGGCCGCCGCCCAGCACTCCCAGACCCTCTACTCGGTGCTGGCGCACGTCCCGGGGCTCAAGGTGGTCGCACCGACCACCGCCTACAACGCCAAGGGCTTGACCATGGCCGCCATCCGCGACGACGGCCCGGTTGTGGTGATGGAGAACAAGTTCCTCGGCCTGGCGGCGAAGGGACCGGTTCCCGAAGAGCCATACACGATACCGATCGGCCGGGCAGAGGTCGTTCGCCGTGGGCGCGATGTAACCCTGTGCGGCATCGGCCGGATGACGCACGTCTGCCTGGAGGCGGCGGCTCTGCTCGCCGGCGAGGGGACCAGCGCCGAGGTCGTGGACGTCCTGACGCTGGCGCCCCTGGATGAAGCGACGATCCTGGAGTCGGTCGCCCGGACGAAACGGCTGGTCGTCGTCGACGAGGACACGCCGACGGCCTCGATGGCCCGGGACATCGCCGCGCGCGTCGCCGACCAGGGGTTCGACTTCCTCGACGCGCCGGTCAAGACGGTCACCGCGCCCGAGACACCGGTCCCCTTCGCCGCGGTCCTCGAAGCCCACTACGTCCCTCGGGCGGCGAACGTGGTGGCCGCCGTGCACACACTCCTGGGGACGGGAGGCTGAACGATGGCACGCCCGATCGTGATGCCCAGCCTGGGCATGTACACGACGGAGGGAACCCTGGCGGCCTGGCTGCGTCCTCCGGGCGCGCGGGTGGAGGCCGGGGAGCCGATTGCCGAGATCACCACCGAGAAGACGACCCACCAGATCGAGGCCCCCGTGGCGGGCGTTCTGCACCCCGTGGCCGAGGTGGGGGCAAACCTGTCGGTCGAGGCGCTGATCGGCTACGTTCTGGCCGCTGGCGAGGAGCCGCCCGCCCATCCGGCCGGCCTCCCATCGCCCGCCTCGGCGAGCGGGACCTCGCAACTGAGCACCCAGCACTCAGTACCGCCAGAACCACCCCGGCCATCTACCGAGGTGCGGGCCAGCCCGGTAGCCCGCCGCCTGGCCGCGCAGCACGGGATCGACCTGACGCAACTGCGGGGCAGCGGCCCGGGCGGGCGGATCGTGGAGGCCGACGTGCTGGAGGCCGTGGCGCGCCTCGCCGCGGCGCCCTCCAGTCCAGTCAGACCCGAACGTCGGGTTCGCCAGCGCGTGTCACTGACCGGGATGCGGCGGATCATCGCCGAGCGCTTGCGACATTCCCTGGCGACGGCGGCCTCGGTCACCTTGACCCGGGAGGTCGACGCCGAGACGCTGGTCGCGGCACGCGGTCAGCTCGCCGAGCGCATCGGGAGCGCTCCGCCGTACGACGCGCTATTCGTCAAGCTGTTCGCCACGGCGCTGCGCGAGCGTCCCGAGCTGAACGCGACCGTCGAGAACGACGAGATCGTCGTTTTCGACGAGGTAAACGTCGGCTTCGCCGTCGCGGTGCCGGACGGGCTTGTCGTGCCGGTAATCCGAACCGCCGATCGGCAATCGCTCGCGACGGTCGCCGCGGCGGTCCGTGAACTGAGCGACCGGGCGCGGTCCGGGCGGCTCCGCCCATCAGACGTGGACGGAGGGACGGCGACGATCACGAACCTGGGCGCCTATGGAGTCGACGCCTTCACGCCGATTCTCAATGCCTCGAATCCCCCGAATCCCCCGCAATCGGTCATCCTCGGGATCGGACGAATCCAGGCGCGCCCGGTCGTTCGGGACGGATTGGTGATCGTCCGGCACACGTGCGTCTTGAGCCTGACCTTCGACCACCGCGTGGCGGACGGCGTGCCGGCCGCGCAACTGCTCGACGCCGTCGCCCGCCTGATGGCCGACGAGCGGTATCTCGCGTCACTTGCCTGAATGGTGTCGGGTTTCAGGGGTCGGGGGTCGGGTGTCAGGTGCTGAGGCGTGGCCAGAACTGGGTGAGGTGATTGTGCCATGAGCAGCAACTGGTTCGATCTTGCCGGCCGAGTGGCGCTGGTCACCGGCGCCGGGGCGAACGGCGGCATCGGCCACGCCATCGCCAAGGCGATGGCCCGGTTCGGCGCTGACCTCCTCATCTGCGATGTCGACGTGGAAGGAGCCGAGCAGACCGCCCGCGAGGTCCGGACGCTGGACCGCCGTTGCGTGGCCGTCCGCTGCGATGTTGGCAGCGCCGAAGAGGTCCTGGCGATGTTCGCGGCGCTCGACCGCGCCTTCAACTACATCGACATCCTGGTGAACAACGTCGGCATCGGCTGCCGGTCGCGCCCGGAAGACCTGTCGCTCGACGACTGGCGCAGGGTCGTGGCGGTCAACCTCGACGGTACCTTCCTCTGCTGCCGGGAGGCGGGTCGCCGGATGATCCGGCGGGGACAGGGAGGGAGCATCGTCAACGTCAGCTCGATCGCCGGTGGCTCGGCGTTGGGCCGGGGGAACTTCGTCTACAGCGTGACCAAGGGGGGGATCAACCAGCTCACGCGCGAGCTGGCGGTGGAGTGGTCTCCATACCAGATCCGCGTGAACGCCATTCAGCCCGCGCAGACCCTCACGCCAGCCGTGCAGCGGATGTTCGACGATCCCCGCCTCAACACCGACAAGCTGCGGGAGCGCTTGCTGGCGGGCATCCCGCTTGGGCGCTTCGGCGAGCCAGAGGACATCGCCAAGGCGGCGGTGTTTCTGACGTCTGACGCGGCGGGGTTCATCACCGGGCATCTCCTGCCGGTCGACGGCGGCAACCTGGCGCTCAACGCCGGCGGCAGCCGGCTGTGGCCCGGTGACGAGTGACGGGCCGCGGAGTACGAGGCTCACCACAAACACACAAAGAACACGAAGCGGGAGATCTCTCGCAGCTCCCTTTGTGTTCTTCGCGTCTTTGTGGTGAAACGTCGCGCTCCGGATGCACCGGTGGTGAGATCCTCTGGCTCGAGTCGTTCACGGCAAAGGAGGGAGCGATGGCCGTCGAGGTGGTGATGCCCCGGCTGGGGTGGAACATGGAGGCGGGGAGCCTCGTCCGGTGGCTGAAGCAGGATGGCGAGCCAGTGCGGGCCGGCGAAGTCATCTGCCTGATCGAGAGCGACAAGGGGGTGAACGAGGTCGAATCGCTCGACAGCGGCATCCTGCGCATCCCGCTGGATTCACCGCCGCCGGGCGTCGAGGTGCCGGTGGGAACGGTGCTGGCCTACCTGGTTGGGCCGGGCGAGCCCGCGCCATTTGGCCTGGCATCGAGTGTGTCGCCCATCGCTCGCGAGCAGGGCTCGCCGGGTCAGGACGCGGCAGGGGCTGGTGTGTCCACCCATCAGGCGACCCCAGCGACGATCGTGCCGGCCTCTCCCACCGACTCGGGCTCCGGCGATCGTGGGCCGACGGCCGGCGTGCTGGGGCGATCGGGAGCTACCGAGCCGGGCGCTGCGCGGCCTCGGGTGGAGGTGAGCAGGCCAACGCCGCGCGCCGTGGAGCAGGACGGAGGAGCGGCTGCCGAACCCGGTGGCGTGTTGACGAAGGAGCGGTTGCTTGCGCTCTATCGCCAGATGGTCGAGATCCGGCGGTGCGAGGAGGAGCTGGCGAAGGCCCATCAGCGGGGGCTGATCCACGGCGCCTGTCACACCTACGTGGGGGAGGAGGCCATCGCCAGCGGGGTCTGCGCCCACCTTCGGCCGGACGACACGGTCCTCAGCACGCATCGCGGACACGGCCACGCCCTGGCCAAAGGCGTTCGCCCCCGTGAGTTGATGGCCGAGCTGTTCGGACGGGTGACCGGTTGCTCCCGCGGGCGCGGCGGCAGCATGCACCTGTTCGCCCCCGAGGTCGGGCTGCTGGGCACCAGTGGCATCGTCGGCCCGAGCATTCTGCTGGCGACCGGCGCCGCTTACACCTTCAGGCTGCTCAAGACCGACCGGGTCAGCGTGGCTTTCTTCGGCGACGGTGCGTCCAACAACGGCGCCTTTCACGAGGGGCTCAACCTGGCGGCGATCTGGCGGTTGCCCGTGGTGTTCGTCTGCGAGAACAACCAGTACGCGACCGAGGTCCCGTTGAACAACGTGGCCGGAAACCCGCACGTCGCCGAGCGGGCGGTGGCCTACGACCTACCGGGCGTCCGGGTGGATGGGAACGACGTCGTCGCGGTGTACGAGGTGGCCGGCGAAGCGGTGCGCCGGGCGCGAGCCGGAGAGGGGCCAACGCTGCTGGAAGGCTTCACTTACCGGACCCGGGCGCACGCCGAGGGGATGCGCGACGCCGGCTATCGGACGCGGGCGGAGATCGAGGAATGGCAGGGACGCTGTCCGATCAAGCGATTGCGCGAGCGGCTGATTGCCGGCGGGGCGGCGACCGCGGGTGAGCTCGACCGGATCGACGCCGAAGTCGAGGCCATCGTCGCGGACGCGCGCCAGTACGCGGAGGCGAGCCCGTGGCCGGATCCGGCCACGGCGACGAGACACGTCTACAGTGGTGGGAGCGACGCATGCGCGAGCTGACGTTCACCGAGGCTGCCCGCGAGGCGCTGGCCGAGGAGATGGCCCGAGATCCGTCCGTGTTCGTCGTGGGGGAGGGGATCGGCGCCCGGGGCGGCAACTTCAACACGACCCTCGGCCTCTACGAGCGCTTCGGTCCGGAGCGCCTGCGCGACACGCCCATCGTCGAACGGGGCTTTACCGGGCTGTGCACTGGCGCGGCGATGGTCGGCGGCCGGCCGGTGGTCGACTACATGTTCTTCGACTTCGCGCTGGACGCGCTGGGTGAGTTGATCAACCAGACGGCCAGGATCCAGTATATGAGCGACGGTCGGCTGAAGATGCCGATCGTGCTCCGGGGCTGCATTGGCATCGGGAGGTCGGCGGCGACGCATCACTCGGGCAGCTATTACGCGATCTTCACCCACCTACCAGGGTTCCGAGTGGTCGTCCCGACGACGCCGCGCGATGCCAAGGGTCTGCTCAAGACGGCCATTCGGAGCGATGATCCGGTGGTGTTCATGGAGCACCGATCACTGCTCAACACCAGAGGGCTGGTGCCCGACGAGGAGTACCTGATCCCCTTCGGCCAGGCGTGGGTCGCCCGGGAGGGCCGCGACGTGACGGTAGTGGCGATCGCGGCGATGGTGAATCAGGTTCTGGAAGCGGCCGAGGTGCTCGCGCCGGAAGGCATCTCGGTCGAGGTGGTCGACCCACGGACGCTCGCGCCGCTGGATCTCGAGACGATCCTCCAGTCGATCCGCAAGACCGGCCGGCTCGTGATCGTCGACGAAGCGTTCGGTCCGTGTGGCATCGGCGCCGAGATCGCGGCGCAGGTGGCGGAGCGCGGCTTCGACTACCTGGACGCACCGGTCCGGCGTCTGAACGGCGCCCACGCCCCGACGCCGTACAGCCCGCCGCTGGAGGCGGCCATCGTGCCCAACTCCGACGCGATCGCCAAGGCGATTCGCGAGCTGGCTCGATGACCCAGGAAGCTGCCCCATCCATACTCTCAATTGTCGGCGCCGGGTCGCTCGGGCAAGCGTTCGCCGCGCTCCTGGCGGCGAGTGGCCAGCCCGTGACCCTTCTGGCTACACCGGCCTCGGCGACTCGTCTTGCCAGTGTGGGGCGCATCCGGCTTCAGGGCATCGTCGGACTGGAGGTGCCCGTTGCCCCCCCTCCCGCCTCCGTTGGCTCCGTCGAAGTGGCGGACGATCCATCGGCGCTCCCGGAAGGCGCTGGCTTGATCTTCGCCACGAAGGGGCATCAGCTTCCCCGCGCGATCGAGGCGGTCCACGCGGCCTGGCCGCGGACTGGCGATGGTGCCGCCTGGGTCGCTGGCGTCCAGAACGGCATCCTCAAGGACGACCTGCTGGCGCGTGCGTTTGGTCCCGATCGCGTGGTCGGCGCGGTGACGATCCTGGGGGCCCAGCGCGAACCGGACGGGCCGATCACGGTTACCAGCCGGGGCATGACCTACCTGGGCGAGCTCGACGGTCGGGCCTCGACTCGCGTCATCACGGCCGTGGAGCGATTGCGGAAGGCTGGCATCCCGGCCGAGGTGCCGGCCGATATCCGCGGCGCCCTCTGGTCGAAGGCGTGCAACGCGGCCGGCGTGTTCGGCGTGTCGGTCCTGACCCGGATGAGCGCGCCGGGCATGTTCGGGAATCCCCATCTGATCCGCGCGTATCTCTCACTCATCCGGGAGACCGCGGCGATCGCCTCGGCCTGTGGCGTGGAGGTCGGCGACTACGTCAGCTTCCCCATCCGAACCTTCCTTTCCTTACTCAATCCCTTACTCAATCCCTTACTCAATGAGCGACCGGAAGCCGAGACCGTGGCCACCCTGATGATCCGGTTCGGTGGCGGTCCGAGTGCGCCGACTGGCCTCGCCACGATGCCGTCGATGACGCAGGACCTCCTGGCCGGCCGGCCGCTGGAGGTGGAGCAGGTCTTCGGCGACCTCGTGGAGCGAGCCGAACGAGTCGGGGTTGCCGTTCCACGCCTGACGCTCGTCCGCGACCTGATTCGCGGTCTGGATTCGGGCCACGCCCGGCCTGCTCCTGCACCTGGACGAACGGTAACCGCAGATGAGCGCACTGATGGCTGACGGCCACAAGGTCCCGCCTTCCGCCTCTCGTTGCGGTCCCGGCGCGGCGGGCAGGGGTCCGACCTCTCTCCCCTTCTCCTCTCCCCGACGCTCACAAGGGTAGGTATCGCGGGGGGGGGTGCCCTGCGACTGAAGTCGCGGGCTACCGTTACGAAGTCGGCCTGCGCCGACTGGGTTAGCCCGCGAAGGCGGGCTTCGTAAAGGTAGCTCGCGACTTTAGTCGCCGAGCACCCCCGCCGATACCTACCCCTGTGAGGAGAGGGGTAGGGGGTGAGGGCGGCGACCGGGGATGCGATGCTCACCATCTGGCACCCGACCTCCGCTACCAACACTATCGGACCCGCGCCCCGGGCACCGGGACGCTGCGCAGCAGCTCCTCGATCAGGGTGTCGGGGCTGACGTTCCGGATTCGGGCTCCCGGAGCGACGATCAGCCGGTGGCCGAGCGCTGGGACCGCCAGCGCCTTGACGTCGTCGGGCAGCACATAGTCGCGGCCATAGAGGGTCGCCCGCGCCTGCGCCGTGCGAAAGAGCGCAAGCGAGCCACGCGGGCTCGCGCCCAGGTGGACGTCAGGATGGCGCCGGCTGGCCGTGACCAGGGCGACGATGTAGTCGCGCACCAGGGGATCGACGCGGACGACCCGGCGCACGGAGTCTTGCAGGGCGATCAGCTCCGCGACGTCGACCACCGGCTCGAGCGTGTCGAGTGGGTGGACAATCTGCTGGCGGTCCAAGATCGCCAGCTCGTCCGCGATCCCCGGATATCCCAAGCGGACGCGCAGCAGGAAGCGGTCGAGCTGCGCCTCGGGAAGCGGAAAGGTGCCCTCGTACTCGATGGGGTTCTGGGTCGCGAGGACGATGAACGGCCGCGGCATCGCCCGAGTCACCCCGTCGACGGTGATCTGGCGCTCCTCCATACATTCGAGCAGCGCCGACTGCGTCTTGGGGGTGGCGCGGTTGATCTCATCGGCCAGGACCACCTGCGCGACGATCGGGCCGGGGCGAAACTCGAAATCGCCGGTTTTCTGGTTGTAGATCGAGATGCCGGTTACATCGCTGGGCAGGAGATCAGGAGTGAACTGGATCCGCTTGAACGTGCAGCCAACCGACCTTGCCAACGCCTTGGCGAGTACGGTCTTCCCGACCCCCGGCACATCCTCGATCAGCACGTGCCCCTGACAAAGCATGGCGACGAGCGCAAGCTCGATCTCGCCTCGTTTGCCGACGATCGCGCGCTCGACGTTGGCGATTATGCGCTCGGCAACCGCTCGCACCATCTATTTCCCGTGGCACTTCTTGTACTTCTTGCCGCTCCCGCAGGGGCAAGGGTCATTCCGCCCGGTCTTGCGCTCGGCGCGGGCGGGCGCTCGGGCCGGCTCGGCCGCCTCATCCCGGTTGGTTCGCACGGCCTGTGCCACCGGCCGGGGCGCCTCGCGCTGCACGTCGACGTGGTAGATGGTGTGCGCGATATCGCGCTGGATCGCCTCCAGCAGCGCCTGGAACATCCGGTAGGCCTCGGCCTTGTACTCGACCAGCGGGTTCTGCTGCCCGTAAGCGCGAAGGCCGATGCCGTGGCGCAGCTCCTCCATCCCCGTCAGGTGGTCCACCCAGTGGCGGTCGATCACGTGGAGCATCACCAGCCGCTCAATCTGCCGGATCACCTCGTCGCCCAGCCGCTGCTCCTTCTTCTCGTAGGCCGCATTGGCCAGGGCCAGCAGACGCTCGGCGATCTCGTCGCGGCTCATCGGCCGGAGCTCGTCGGCAAGCTCCGGCGCGAGCGGGAGGATCCCGCCGACCGCGCTCGCGAGCCCCGGAATGTCCCACTCGTCGGCGTCCTCGGCTTCGCAGAACTGCGTCGCCAGGGTGCGCACTTCCTTCTCGACCATCTGGAGGACGATCGGCTTCAGCTCTTCTTTGCCCAGCACCTTCCGGCGCTCGGCGTAGATCACCTCGCGCTGCTTGTTCATCACGTCGTCGTACTCGACGACGTGCTTTCGCAGGTCGAAGTTGTGGCCCTCGACCTTGGTCTGGGCGTTCTCTATCGCCTTGCTCACCAGGCCGTGCTCGATCGGCACATCGTCGTCCAGCCCGAGCCGGTCCATCAGGCCGGCGATGTTCGTGCCGCCGAAGCGGCGCATCAGGTCGTCTTCCAGCGAGACGTAGAAGCGGGACGAGCCAGAATCGCCCTGGCGGCCCGCGCGGCCCCGGAGCTGGTTGTCGATGCGGCGGGCCTCGTGCCGCTCGGTGCCGATGACGTGCAGACCACCCAGGGTGCGCACCACCTCGGCGTCGGTGTGGCACGTCTCCTCGGCCTGACAGCGGGCCTCGGCCACCTGCTCGGGAGTCGCCGTTTCCGGGGTGAGCTTCTGCCGTTGGAGCAGCTCGACGGCGAGGCCAGAGGAGTTACCGCCCAGCAGGATGTCGACGCCACGGCCGGCCATGTTGGTGGCGATCGTGACAGCTCCCGGGCGTCCGGCCTGAGCGATGATCAAGGCCTCCTGCTCGTGGTGCTTCGCGTTCAGCATCTGGTGCGGGATCTGGCTCTGTTCGAGCAGCCCCGACAGCTCCTCGGACTTCTCGATCGAGACGGTGCCGACCAGGACCGGTCGCCCGCGCTCGTGCTCGTGGGCAATCTCTTCGACGGCCGCCTGAAACTTCGCCGCCTCGGTCTTGTACACCAGGTCGGGATGATCGGCACGCTGCATCGGCTTGTTGGTCGGGATGACCACCACGTCGAGGTCGTAGATCTTCTGGAACTCTTCCTTCTCGGTCGCCGCGGTGCCCGTCATGCCGGCCAGCTTCTCGTACATGCGGAAGTAATTCTGGAAGGTGATGGTCGCCAGAGTCTGGCTCTCGCGCTGGATCTTGACGTTTTCCTTGGCCTCGATCGCCTGGTGAAGCCCCTCGCTGTAGCGGCGGCCGAGCATGAGCCGGCCCGTGAACTCGTCGACGATGACCACTTCGGCGTCGCGGGCATGCTGGTGCGGCTCCAGGACTCGCCCATCCTTGTAGAGCACGTAGTCCCGGTCGCGGCGGAAGATAAACTGCGCCTTGAGCGCCTGATCGAGATAGCGAGTCAGCTCGAAGTGCTCGGGGGCGTAGAGGTTCTCGATGCCGAGGGCGCCCTCGATCTTCGCGATACCCTCCTCGGTCGTCGTCACGACTCGCAGCTTCTCGTCGATCTGGAAATCCGTGCCGCGCTTGAGCCGTGGCACGAGCCGGGCGAACAGGTAGTACTGGTCGGTCGATTCGTCGGCCTGGCCGGAGATGATGAGCGGCGTCCGCGCCTCGTCGATCAGGATGTTGTCGACCTCGTCGACGATGGCGTAGTTCAGCTCGCGCTGGGCACACTGGGACAGATCGTGGACCATGTTGTCGCGCAGGTAGTCGAAGCCGAACTCGTTGTTCGTCCCGTAGGTGATGTCGGCGAGATAGGCCTCGCGGCGCGGGACCGGGCGCCAGTGGTCGAGCCGGACGTCGCCGTGCGGCTGCGGATCCTGGTAGGTCGGATCGTAGATCGCCGAGAACTCGTGAGCGATGACGCCGACCCGGATGCCGAGGAGGTGATAGATGGGGCCCATCCAGCCGCCGCCCAGGCGAGAGAGGTAGTCGTTGGGGGTTACCAGGTGGCAGCCATTGCCGGTCAGCGCGTTGAGGTACAGCGGCAGCGTCGCCACAAGCGTCTTGCCCTCGCCCGTCTTCATCTCGGCGATCTTGCCCTGATGGAGCACGATGCCCGCCAGGATCTGCACGTCGAAGGGGCGGAGACCGACCGTCCGGCGGGCCGCTTCACGCGCGGCCGCGTAGGCCTCGGGCAACAGGTCGTCCAGCGACTCGCCGGCCAGATACCGGCCGCGAAACTCGGTCGTCTTGTCGCGCAGTCGTTCGTCGGACAATGCCTGCGTATCGGCTTCCAGCTCGTTCACCCGCTGAACGCTCGGCTGGAGCCCCTTCAGCTCGCGCTCGTTCCCGTCGCCGAGGACGCGGCTGATCCACTGCATCATCGCTTCCCTCACCCCCTGGGCCCGGACCTCACCCCCTGCCCCCTCTCCGACGCGGAGAGGGGGAACGTGGCGACGCGGAGACCGGGCGAGACGGCAACCAAAAAAAGGGCCGGCCCCTGGCCGACCCTTTTCCGGATAGGGTCCAGGTCTCGCCTGTGCTCAACGCCTTCCGGCATCAGAGATGGTCGCACCTGATGCATGTTAGCATGCGGACGTAGATTTGTCCACGCGACGGGGGGGTGTGCCATCAACCTTCTTGTGCTTGCCTCGCCCCCCGAGATGTGCTACCTTCTTCGCCATCAGGCGGTCCTCCTTCGG
>JACPQP010000555.1 GCA_016190465.1 Chloroflexota bacterium | reverse complement strand
GCCTAACATGCTCATTCCATCAAACCGTCTAACCCCTACCACTGGGAGAGGGGCGAGGGCGGCTGCCTGCTGATTACTTATGGCTACGTACTCAGCCCAATCGGACATTCGCCATCGGCAGAGGAGGAACTCGTGGCAAGAGATATCCCGCTCGGCGTCGTCATCGTCGGGGCTGGCCGCGCGGCCGAAATCCATTCCTGGTGGTACCCCGAGATACCAGACGCCAGGGTACTCGCGTACGTCGATCTAGTCGAGGAGAAGGCCCGGGCGCGCGCCGAGGCCAACGGGCTGACCGGCCCCGGCACCTACTACACCGACTATCGTCAGGCGCTGGCACGCCCGGACGTCGACATCTTCGACGTCATGCCCACACCCCCGGCCCAGCCAGAGATCGCGATGGCCGCGCTGGAGGCCGGAAAGCACGTCCTGGTCGAGAAGCCGATGGCGCAGTCGCTCGCACAGTGCGACAAGATGATCGAAATCGCCCGGCGGCGCGGGGTCATTCTGGGGCAGGTCCACCAGAACCGCTTGCACCGCACGCCGCGGCGGGCCAAACTGCTCGTTCAGTCGGGCCGGATGGGCCAGTTCGTCCGCGCGCGGGCGCTCGGCTCGACGATCCACACGCTCGATACTCTGATCTTCATCTTCGGTCGGCCGGAGTGGTGCGCCGCCGACTGGTCATACCCCCAACTCCAAGAGCCGGTGAATCGTCCACCGGCCTGGCTGAACGGCGTGGTGCGGTTCCCCAACGGCGTCTCGTGCAGCATCGAGATGGGGTACGATGCGGTCTGCGTACCGCAGATCTACTTCAACGCCGGCCGAACTTTCGTCCTCTTCGAGTTGATCGGCGAGCGGATCGGGGTGTCCTTCGCCTGGGTCCACAACCAGAGCCGGATCTGGGGACGCTGGGACGGCGCGGACGAGGCCTACGTGCGCGAGACGCAGGAATGGTTCGACGCTCAACTCCCGGATGTCGCGGACACGAACGGCCACCGGGTTCTCCTCCCGGCGTTCATCGCGGCGGTCAGGAACGGCGGGCGCCCCTTGCTGACGGGCGAAGACGGCCGCCAGGCGATCGAGCTCTTCACTGGTCTGTACAAGGCCGCGGCCACATCCCAGCGGGTCGATTTCCCCATCCGCAGCGATGACCCGTTCTATTCCAACCCGCTCGCCATGATTCCCGGATGAGCACTTCCTGCTGGCCCTATCGAAGCAAGAGGAGGAGCGCGTGATGGAATTCTCCGTTTTCTCGATGACTCGGTTTGACGTCAACGACCTCGACGCGTCGATCACGGCCCTGATCGACTACTTGCAGGCGCTGAAGGTGCGCACGATGTCGGTGCCCCTGCCTCGGAACGACGACGGCACCTACAACTTCCGGGTCGCCGCTGAGGTCGTCCGCCGCTTCCGCGCCGACGGCATCCGGCCGGCCACTACCTATGGCCCGGGCGACCCCCCGATCGAGGTGGGGCGGCCCGACGACGATGCCGACACCCGGCGGGCCTTGAACCAGCAAGCGGCCGACAATATCGCTCGTATCGCCGAGGCGGGCATTCCCATGCTGGTGATGTTCGCGCGCCTGGCGCGCGGTGAGACTCCGGCAGCCCGGCAGAAGAGTTGGGACATCACCATCGCCGCCTTCGAGACGATGACCGCCGCTGCCGAGAAGGCCGGCCTCGTCCTGGGCGCCCACGGGCTCTACAATACCCCCCTGCACAACTACGAGGAGCAGCGGGCGCTCGTCGACGCGATCCCGAGCCCCAACCTGGGCATCTGCTACGACCCGATCTGCACGGCCATCAACGGCCGCGCAATCCGCGAGGACGGCGACTATCTCACCCCGATCACGCTCTTGAGGGGCAAGATCACGTTCATTCATACGCGGGACATGGCCCGGGGCCCGGAACCAGGCACGGGTGTGGAGCTGCCCATCGGGGATGGGGAGGTCGACCATCTGGGCATTCTCCAGCGGCTGCACGACATTGACTACCGGGGCGTCGTACAGATCGAGCATATGCGCAACGACCTTGCCTATGCGCGGTCGCTTGGCTATCTGCGCGGGATGCTGAAGGCGGGAGTCCGAGCAGAGGAGACAGCATGACGATGCAGATCATCGAGGTCGAGGCGATCCCCCTTCACCTGCGCTTTACCCCGGAGGTCGAGCCGCACCATCTGCGGGCGATGACCCACGGAACCGCGGCGACGCTCTACCGCGTCCGCCTGGCTAACGGCGTCGAGGGGTACGGCGACGACATGGGCGCGCCGGTCGATGGGTTGGCCTGGGTCGACCGGAGCGCGCTCGAGGGGCTGCGCCAGGCGAAGCATGGCGGCATCCAGATGGCCTGCTACGACGCGGTCGGCAAGGCGCTGGGGGTGCCCGCGCACGTGCTGATGGGCCGCCAGGTCCGTGGCCGGGTGCCGTTCGCCTACTGGACCATCGACCTGCCGCCGGCTGTCCTCGCCCACGAGGTGAGCCGCGCCGCGTCCCTGGGCTATACCAGCTACAAGTTCAAGTGCCGGCCCTGGTGGGACCCTCGCGAGCAGATGGCCGCGGCGGCCGAGGTCGCGCCGGCCGGGTTCCGCCTCTGGCTCGATTTCAACGGCCACCTGCGCGAGGCACGGCTGGCGGTACCGATCCTCAAGGCGCTGGCGCAACACGAGTGCGTCGCCGGGTTCGAGTCACCAATCCCCCAGCGGGACATCGAGGGCTACCAGATCATCCGGCGCGCCGTCGATCGCCCGGTCGTCGGGCACTACGGCGGCGGCTGCTGCCACGTCGCCTCGGACCCTGACTTCGATCGTGGCGTTCCGGGGGCGGTGCAACTCCGCGAGAAGCTGTTCGACGGCTTCGTCCTGGGCGGTGTCGACGTCGAGGGGCTGCGCGCCCTGGCCGGCACCCTCCACCAATTCCGCCGGCCGTTCTGGATTCAGACCGTTGGCACGGCGCTGCGGGCGGCGTGGGTGGCGCACGTCGCCTCGACCTGCGACCAGGCATTGCTCTCCCACCTCTCGGCGCACGACCTCTGGCGGCGCGATGTCGCCCCCCGGCCGCACGTCGTCGACGGCTGGGTGGGCGTGCCAGGCGGGCCGGGCCTCGGCATCACCCCCGACGCCGAGGCGATCGCGGAGCTCCGTGCGGCGCCACCAACCCCCCGGACTCGGCGGGTCTCTACCGTCGTTTACCCCAGCGGCGTCCGCTGGCACTTCGCCGACGAACAACAGCGCCACGAGGCGTTCTACTTTGGCCACCTGCCCGGCTTCGTCCCGGGCATCCACCTCGAAGTGCGCGAGGACGATGGCTCGGTCGAGTTCGCCGAGCTGCACACCCGCTGTGGAGTGGGGCCGGTCGTCGACCAGTACTGATTCTTCGGTTTTGCAGTAGAGGTACGAGTTACCTCGTTACCGAGCCCGAAGGACCGAGCCCGAAGGAGAGAACTGTGAGAGTAGGCATCGACAGCTACTGCTTCCACCGCTACTTCGGCGAGGTCTACGCCGGCCTCCAGCGCGATCCCGGCACGCGCTGGACGGCCTTCGACTTCGTCGCCTTCGCGCGATCGCTGGGGGTGGATGGGGTCTCCCTGGAGTCGTGCTTCCTGCCGTCGCGGGACCAGGGATTCCTGGCCGAGCTGAAGGTCGCGCTGGACGAGGCCCGGCTGGAGCGCGCCTTCGCCTGGGGACACCCCGACGGCTTCGAGGGCGGGGGGAACGCGGCGATGCTCGACGACCTGATGCAGCACCTGCCCGCCGCGCGGGCTCTCGGGACAACCGTGATGCGGATCGTCGGCTCGAGCCTGGCGTTCCGCTCGGTCCCGGTGGACGAGCAGATCGCTCGGCTGACACCCCTCCTGAGGGAGGCAGCACGCGTGGCGGCGGCAAACGGGGTCGTCCTCGGCATCGAGAACCACATCGACTTCACTTCGGAAGACATCGTGCGCCTGCTGGACGCAGTTGACTCCCCCCATCTCCGCGTCACGCTCGACACGGGGAACGCGTTGCGGGTCTTCGAGGATCCGGTTGTGGCGGCCCGCCGGTTGGCGCCATGGGTGGTGGCGACGCACATCAAGGACGTGACGGCAGGCCGGGGCGCCCCGCGCGACTGGACCTTCTGGCCGAGCGTGCCCCTGGGCCGGGGCCTGATCGACCTCCCCGGGGTCTTCACCGCGCTGCGCGAGGCCCGCTACGCCGGTCTGCTCTGTGTGGAGATTGACAACGTCGCCCCGCCCCACAACGTGCGCCCCGAGGAGGAGTTGGTGCGCGAAAGCGTCGAGTATCTGCGGCAACAGGTGGGAT
>JACPQP010000062.1 GCA_016190465.1 Chloroflexota bacterium | reverse complement strand
CGCAGTGGACCTGGCGCTCTGGGACCTGAAGGGCAAGCTGCTGGACCAACCGGTCTACGCTCTCCTTGGTGGGCCCGTCCGCGACCGGACCTTCTGCTACGCCACCGGCAACGACACCGACTGGCAGTTGGAGCTTGGCTTCCAGGCGATGAAGCTCGCTCGCCCCTCCGGGCCCGTCCACGGCGAGGCCGGAATGGCCCGGACCGTCGACCTGATCGAGCGAACGCGCAAGCTGATCGGCGATTCCGTCGACCTGATGCTGGATTGCTGGATGGCTTACGACGTCGAGTACACGGTTCGCCTGGCCGAGCGGCTGCGCCCATATCGCCTGAAGTGGATGGAGGAGTACCTGGTTTCGGAGGACTTCGACGGCTACGCCGCGGTCCGGGAGCGCCTGCCGTGGATGACCCTGACCACCGGCGAGCACCACCACACCCCCTGGCCATTCTTCCAGCTCGCGGCGCGTCGGAGCGTGGACGTCTTTCAACCCGACATCCACTGGGTGGGTGGGCTGACCGCGTGTGTCAAGATCGCGCACATCGCGGCCGGCGCCGGGCTCTCGGCCATCCTCCACGCCGGCGGCAACGACCAGTACGGGCTGCACTTCACCTGCGCGACGCCGAATGCTCCGTGGGCAGAGTTCTTCGTCGGCTCGCCGCCAGGAGTACCGCTGGAGGAGACGGCCGATCTGTGGCATCCGCTCCAGCGCGCCGTGCCCCGTGACAGCTCCATCGCGCCGGCGCCTGGCCCGGGCTTTGGTCTCGCCGTCGAAGAGGAGTGGCTCACCCCCGCCCTTTGATGGGGGTAGAAACGTCCCCCTTGACACCTGCAAGGTGGACTCGTATTCTGGTGTCCAGTCGACCCGATACTTCATGCAATCTGACATCGCGCGCTCGAGGCTGTCGATGGCGATCTTGAGCCCGGCACTGTTTACCGCGCTCCGCGACGAAGTGTTCGAGGGGCTGGTCGAGGAGATCGTCTCCGGGCGCCTACCGGCTGGCCAGAGACTCCTCGAAGCGGAAATCGCGCGGCAACTGGGCGTGAGCAAGACGCCAGTCCGCGAAGCGATGATTCGCCTCGGGCGGATGGGGCTCGTCGTCTACCATCCGCGGCGGGGGACCTTCGTCGCCGAGATCGGGCCGGAGATCGTCCGCGACATCTTCGCGCTCCGCCGGCTCATCGAGGGATATGTGACCGCCGAGGCAGCACGCCGAGCAACTCCGGACCACCTGCGCTCCCTGGAGCGAATCGTCGACGACCTCGCTGCGGCCGAGCGGCGCGGTGATTGGCACGCGCTCTCCGATTGCGATATCCTGTTCCACGAGCGGCTCTACGCGCTGTGCGGCAGCCGACTCTTCCTGGAGATCTGGCAGTTGTTTCGAGACCAGGTCCGGCTGTGGCACCGGGTCTCGAAGATTCTCCAGCGGCACTCCGCCCCCCGGACAATCGAATGGACAGTCGAGCGGCTGCACCGGGACATCCTCGAGGCGGTCCGCGAGGGATCACCAGTCTGCGCCGAGAATGCGGCCCGCGTCCACATCGAGCGTGCCCAACTCCTGGTGGAGGGTGGACCGCTGCCGGATGGGTCGGCGGCGCGCTGAAGAAGGACATGACGGAAAGGATGAATCGAAAGCATGGATCGAATGGCACGTCGCATCGTTCGGGATGACCCACGCAGCCTCTCGCGTCGCGCTCTCTTGACGGGTCTGGCTGGGCTGGCCGGGGCCTATGCCCTGGCGTGCTCCCCCGCGCCGACGCCCACGCCCGTCCCGCCGCCGAAGCCGATCGCCCCACCGCCCAAACCCGCGCCCCAACCGCCCACCGCCGCGGCCAAGCCACCGGCCGCCGCGCCGGCCCAGAGCAAGCCCGCGGCCAGCGGCGGGTTCGCCTTCGACCGCTACAAGGGCACCACGCTGCGCTGGATGGTCCTCTCTGCCCCCTGGGTGGATATGCTCAAGGCGAACCTCAGCGAGTTCGAGCAGCTTACCGGCATCAAGGTCACCATCGACTCCGAAACCTGGATCGAGAAGCTGCTCCCGATCCTCACGGCCGGCTCGGACGAGGTCGACTTCTTTATGTCCAACAAGGGGACTTACGGCCTCCGTTTCTCCGAGGCCGGCTGGTACGAGGAGATGCGAAAGTTCGTCGACGACTCCAGCCTGACCGCGGGGGACTACGCCTACGGCGACTTCTTCCAGAGTGCGCTCGATACCTGCCTGGTCGACAAGAAGCTGGTCGGACTGCCGACCTGGGCCGACCACAACTTCTACTACTATCGGAAGGACAAGTTCCAGGAAGCCGGTGTACCACTGCCGGACCCCGCCAAGCCCCTCTCGCTCGAGCAGTTCGCGGAGATCATGCCGAAGCTGACCAAGCGCGACAAGGAGCAGTACGGCATCGTCACGCGCGGTGGCGCCCGGGCGCTCATCCCGATGTGGATAAGCTGGCTGATCGTCTACGGCGGCAACTGGAAAGATTCCACCGGCAACTGGGCGCTGAACTCTCCGTCCGCGATCAAGTCGTACATGGAGTACGGTCGGATGCTCCGCGAGTGGGGACCGCCGGGCATCACCGAGCAGACCGACCTCAACGAGATCTTCTGCCAGGGGAAGGCGGCGAGCTACATCAACACCGTCGTCATCACCCCCACCCTCCGGGACAAAGCGAAGTGCGGGGTGGCCGATCAGGTCGGCGTCTCGGTGATGCCCGGCGGCCGGCCCTACTTCTTCTCCTGGTACATGTCGATCAGCCCGTTCACCAAGAAGAAGGAGGCCGCCTGGATGTTCATCCAGTGGGCCTCCGGCAAGAAGAACAACCTGCGCACGCTGCTCAGCGGACTGCCGCCCGTGCGCAAGTCCACCTGGGACGAGCCCGAGTTCAAGAATTCCGCCGCTGCCCAGAAGGACAAGCCGCTCTATGACGCCCAGCAGGCGTCCATCGCCGGCGGGGTGGCCGACTGGCTGCCCTGGGTCCACCAGGTGCTCGACGCCCGCGACGCGATCGGGGCCGTCGTCCTCAAGGCGGCCGGCGGCGCGAGCGAAGCAGACGTCCGCTCGGCCGCCGACAAGCTGGTGGACCAGATGAAGGAGATCGAGAAGCGGAAGTAGCTGTCAGATGCCCATGCAAACAGCGCCCCGCGCGCCAGCAGTAGCGGCCGGCCGGCGGGAACACGTCACCACCGGCGGTCTGCTCGGCTTCGTCGACCGGCACGCCGATCTGCTCTTTCCGGCGCCGGCCGTGCTGCTCATCTTCGTCCTGCTGATCTTCCCACTCGTCTACACGTTCGTCCTCAGCTTCCACTACTGGTTCCTCTCGGCGACCTCGACGCCCCGGTTCATCGGCCTGGACAACTACGCCCGCCTGCTGGCGGATGAGCGCTTCCACCACGCCCTCTGGCACACCTTCTACTTCACCGCCCTGGCGGTTAGCCTGGAGACGCTGGCGGGCCTCGGCCTGGCGCTCATCTTCAATCGGAACTTCCCCGGCCGGGGCCTCCTTCGCACGGCGCTGGTCTTCCCGATGATGTCGACCCCGATGGCCGTCGTGCTCGTCTGGGCGCTGATGTACGAGCCGACGCTCGGCATCTTCAACTACTTCGTCAAGTCGCTGGGCTTCAAACCGATCCTCTTTCTCGCCGACAAGGGGATCGTGATTCCCGCGGTGGTCCTGGTAGATATGTGGTTCGCCACGCCGTTCGTGATGCTGGTGCTGCTGGCTGGCCTGTCGTCTCTGCCAATCGAGCCCTACGAGGCGGCCGTCGTCGACGGCGCGTCACGCCTCCAACTGCTGCGCTACCTGACGCTGCCCCTGCTCCGACCGACCATCGTCGTCGCGGTGCTGTTCCGAACGATCTCCGCCCTCCAGACCTTCGACCACATCTACGCGCTGACCGGCGGCGGCCCCGACAAGGCGTCCGAGACGGTGAACCTGATCGGCTGGTTCCAGATCATCGAGAACAACGACATGGGCTACGCGTCGACCATCCTGGTGGCGCTATTCCTGGTCGTCGGCGTCGCCAGCCTGACGTTGCTCTCGTTCCGGAGGTAACCGACGATGTCCGCGATGTTCGCCCGGGCAGCCGCCGCGGCCTCGAGCCGACGGCGCCACCTGGGTCGTCGCGTCAATCGCGCGGTCGGCAACACGCTGTTCGGCTTGCTGATCGTGGCGGTGATGGTGCCGTTCCTCTTCCCCCTCTACTGGATGATCGCCTCCTCGTTCAAGGTCCAGGCGATCATCTCGGCCAGCCCGCCCGTCTGGATCTGGCAGCCAACGCTCCAGAACTACGTCGGCATCCTCACCAAGGTGCCGTTCTTCAGCTACGCCTGGAACAGCCTGGTCATCGCCTTGAGCGCGACCGTGCTCTCGCTCCTCCTGGGGCTGCCCGCCGCGTTCAGCATCGCCCGCTACCGGCAGTACGCCCTGGCGTCGGCGATCCTGATCGTCCGGATCCTGCCGGGCATCGCCTACATCATCCCCTGGTACATCATCTTCAGCCGGGCGAAGCTGATCGGCACCTATCCGACGCTGATCCTGGTGCACGTGATGGTGACGTTGCCGCTGACGATCTGGATCATGATCTCGTTCTTCGAGGACCTGCCGAGCGAGCTGACCGACGCGGCGCTGATCGACGGGTGCTCGATCCTCGGCGTCTTCGCGCGGGTCGCCGTCCCCCTGACGCTGCCGGGCAGCATGGTCGCGGCCATCTTCTCGTTCAACTCGTCGTGGAACGCGTTCGTGTCCTCGGCGCTCATCGGCGGGATCCGGATCAAGACGCTCCCCGTGATCGCCTACGGGATGCGGGCGGAGTACAGTCTGGATTGGGGTGGCGCGATGGCGGCGGCGACGGTGATCGTCCTGCCGGTGATTATCTTCACGCTGCTCGTTCAGAAGCACATCGTCCGCGGCCTGACGTTCGGGGCGCTCAAGGGGTGAGTCATTCTTTCTTTATGGAGGACGGACCTCACCCCCTGCGCCTGCCGTTCCTGAGTGAGTCCGACGCGGAGAGGGGGGAGGGTTCGGGGGGACGGGGCCTTTAGGAAAGGAGCACACGATGAAACTTCTCGTCACCGGGGCAGCCGGGAAGCTTGCCTCCCGGCTGCTGCCGCTTCTGAGCGTCGACCACACCGTCCGGACGGTCGCCGAGGTTCCCGTCCCCACGTCATCGTCTCACCTGGTTGGCGACCTCCGCGATCGCAAGTTCGCAGCCGAGACCATCGCCGGCTGCGACGCCGTCCTGCACCTCGAGCCGGTCTCCCTCTCGTTTCGGCCAGGGGATGCGCCGGCCACCGAGCAGCTCGATCGAGCGAGCCGGGGGATGTATAACCTCCTCCTGGCGGCGATCAACGCCGGCGTGCAACGTTTCGTACTGGCCAGCACCCTGCGTCTGCTCGAGCGCTATCCGGAGGAGTGGTGGGTCGTCGAGAGCTGGCCTCCCCGGCCGACCACCGACGTCGACGACCTCGCGCCGTATCTGGCCGAGCTGACCGGCCGGGAAGTGGCGCGCGTCTCGCCGCTGCGGGTCATCTGTTTGCGCCTCGGCGAGGTGGTCGACGATGCGGAGATCGCCGACCGTCCGTTCGACTCCCGGTGGGTGCATCTGGTCGACACCGCCCAGGCGGTCGAGCGCGCGCTGGGGCTACCGGCGCCGACCGCCTGGCCGCCGAACGGTTACAACGTCTACCACATCACCGCGCCCGGCCCCCGCTCCCGCTTCCGGCTCGCCGCCGCGGGACGGGAGCCGTTGGGTTACGCGCCAACCCACGACTTCGCGGCGCCCTCACCCCTGCCCCTCTCCCGCGCTGCGGGAGCGGGGCCCCGGTCCCCTCTCCCGCAGCGCGGGACCGGACTCAGGAACGGCGCCCGACTCAGGAACGGCGGTGAGGGGCATCAGCCGCCGCAAAAGGTGGTCATCTACGGGGCCGGCGGCCCTCTCGCCGCGGCGGTGGCGCAGAACCTGGCCCGAGATCGGATCCTCCGGTTGACCGACGTTCGACCGCTCGCGGAGGTCGTCGCGGCGGGCAAGCCGCAGTCACTCGGCGCGCCACTGCCAACTACCTTCGACGCTCCCCACGAGGTGCGGGTCGTCGACGTGACCGATCCGGAGCAGGTGAGCGACGCGGCGACAGGGATGGATGCCGTCGTCAACTGTACGGTGGTCCGCCCCGATCCAATCCAGGCGTTTCGGGTGAACGTACTGGGCGCCTACAACGTGATGCGGGCGGCGGTCCAGCACGGCATCGGTCGCGTCGTCCACACCGGCCCGCAACAGGTGACGGCGGGGGCGCCCGATCCGTACTCCTACGCCCACGACTTTCGGATCGTCGACGACGTGCCGGCCCGGCCGGGCGCGAGCCTGTACATCCTCACGAAGTTCCTGGGCCAGGAGATCTGCCGGATCTTCGCCGAAGAGCACGGCCTGACGGTCCCGGCGCTCCTCTTCTCCAGCTTCGTGAACCCGAGCAACCCACCGCCCGAGCCGCTTGGCGCCTACCCGTTTTCGGTGTCATGGGAGGACTCGGCCGAGGCCGTCCGTCTGGCGCTCGACGTGGCCGCGCTGCCCGCGCCGTTTGAAGTCTTCAACATCTCCACCGATCTACCGCACGGCAAGGTGCTCAACGACAAGGCGAAGCGACTCCTCGGTTGGCAGCCCCGCGACCGTCTGGAGCGCCACTGGCTGCGCCCGGATCGGTGAACAGGTCTCTTGACTGGACGTCGAAGATACGATAAAACAGCCAGAGGAGACGAGGTATGACGATACTGATCACCGGTGGCTCCGGCTACATCGGCCGATGGCTGGCCCGCGAGCTGGACGATCGCGGCATTCGCGTCGTCGCCGCGGACTTGCAGCCGCCGGCCGCCGAGATGAAGCCGGCGCTCCCGGCCTCGGCCTGCTACGTGGCAGTCGACGTGACCAATCGCGCCGTCTTTCGTGACGCTGCGCAGGGCGAGCCGTTCAGTGCGATCGTTCACCTGGCCGGCATCGTGACGATGGGCTGCGAGCGCGATCCGGATCTCGGGATGCGCGTGAACCTCGGCGGCACGCACAACGCGCTGGAGGTCGCCCGGCTGGCGGGGATTCCCCGAGTTATCTTTGCCAGCACGATCTCGGTCTACGGCCCGGGGTTGCCCCAGCCGATCGCCGAGCAATCGCCGGCCCTGCCGCTCACCTGGTATGGGCAGAGCAAGCTGATGGCCGAGCAGCTCGGCCTCTACTACCATCGGCGGTTCCGGCTCGATTTTCGCGCGGCGCGGCTGGCGGCGATCGTCGGCCCGTCGCGCATCGTCGCCTCCGGCTCGGCGACGATGTACACGTCGCTGATCCTGGAGCGGGCCGCACGCGGCGAACCCTACGAGATCGACGTGGACGAAGAGGCCGCCACCCCCGTCTGCTACGCGAAGGACGCGGCGCGCGCCCTCGCCGCACTGGCGACCGTCGAAGCGGCACCACAACGCATCTACAACATCGGCACGGGACAGGCCACCGCGGCCGGCCTGGTGGAGATCGCCCGCCGGCGAGCGCCAGACGCGGCGATCACTTTCCGGCCTGACCCGGCCATGGCCGCCGTCGGGCGCATCTCCAGGGACTGGGACCTGAGCATCGAGGCGGCACGCCGCGAGCTGGGCTGGGTACCCGCCTACACCGTCGAGACCATGGCCGACGACCTGATGGCGATCGCTCGGGAAACCCTGTAAGGGCGGGGGTCTGGGGGTGTCCCCCAGGCTTTCCTCCCAGCCGGGGTCGGGGGACAAGCGAACTCTGCAAGAGGAATGCCGGCTGAAAGCCGGAATTGGCGAGAGGAGACATCACGGGTGAAGAGCGATCTGGAGATCGCCCAGGAAGCACCAATCCAGCCCATCATGGAGATCGCGCGGGGGCTGGGACTGCGCGATGAGGAGGTCGAGCCCTACGGGCACTACAAGGCGAAGATCAGCCTGGAGGTCCTCGAACGGCTGAAGGACCGGCCGAACGGCAAGTATATTGGCGTCACCGCGATCACGCCGACGCCCCTTGGTGAGGGCAAGACCACGACGACGATCGGCCTCGCCCAGGCGCTGAACAAGGTCGGCGTGCAGACCATCGCGACGATCCGCCAGGCATCCCTCGGCCCGGTCTTCGGGATCAAGGGTGGCGCAGCCGGGGGCGGCTATGCCCAGGTCATCCCGATGGAGGAGATCAACCTCCACCTGACGGGGGACATCCACGCGGTGGCCTTCGCCCACAACCTCCTGGCGGCGATGGTCGACAACCACCTTCACCAGGGCAACAAGCTGGACATCGACCCGCGCAGCATCACCTGGCAGCGCGTGGTTGACGTCAGCGATCGCGCGCTCCGGAAGGTCGTCATCGGACTGGGCGGGCGAGAGAACGGCGTGACCCGAGAGGCGGGGTTCGACATCGCGGTGGCTTCGGAGGTGATGGCTGTCCTGGGGCTGACGAATGGGATTCAGGACCTGCGCAAGCGCCTGGGGCGAATCGTGGTTGCCCTCACCCGCGACGGCAAGCCGGTGACCGCGGACGATCTGCAAGCGGCCGGGGCGATGACGGTGCTTCTGCGGGAGGCCATCAAGCCGAACCTGCTTCAGACCCTGGAGAACACACCAGCTTTCATCCACGCCGGACCGTTCGGGAACATCGCCCACGGGAACAGCTCGATCCTGGCCGACCTGATCGGACTGAAGCTGGCCGACGCGGTGGTGACGGAGAGCGGCTTCGGGTCGGACCTCGGGATGGAGAAGCTCATCGACATCAAGTGCCGCTACAGCGGGCTGAAGCCGGACGTCGAGGTCGTGGTGGCGACGGTCCGGGCCCTGAAGATGCACGGGGGGACTTACCGGGTCGTGCCGGGCCGGCCGCTGCCGGCGGGGCTGGTGCGGGAGGACCTGGAGGCGCTGGACCGGGGGTGCGCCAACCTGGCGAAGCACATCGATAACGTCCGGGCCTTCGGGCTCCCGGCCGTGGTGGCGATCAACCGGTTTGCGACGGACACGGACCGGGAGATCGAGCTGGTGCGCCAGCGGGCGCTGGAGGCCGGGGCCGAGGGGGCGTACCTGTGCGAGGGGTGGGCCAAAGGAGGCGCCGGTGCCACCGAGCTGGCACGGGCCGTGGCCGCGGCCGCCGAGAAGCCCAGCCAGTTTCGTTTCCTCTATCCCCTGGAGGCCTCCCTCAAGGAGAAGATCGAGGCCATCGCCACGACGATCTACGGGGCCGATGGGGTCGACTACACACCGCTGGCCGACAAGCAGCTCAAGGCGTTCACCGACATGGGTTACGGCAACCTGCCCGTCTGCGTGGCGAAGACGCACCTGAGCCTCTCCCACGACGCCAGCCTGCGCGGGCGACCACGGGGCTTCCGGGTCACCGTGCGGGAGGTAAGGGCCTCGGTCGGGGCCGGATTCATCTACCCGCTGCTGGGTGAGATCACCACCATGCCGGGCCTGCCGTCGGTGCCGTGCGCCTGTCGGATCGACATCGACGAGCAGGGCCGCGTGGTGGGGCTGTCCTGATCCGGGATCTCGCTGGCGCGTCACACGGGCGACGCCACGCGGTTGAATAGAATAGACTTGTTGCGGGATAGGCCGAAGCAGGTCGCCTGCTATTTCGTTATCCGGCAACAAGTCTAATGAGTGAGGTCGCGCGGTCATGAGGTCTCGCGAGCGCGTCATCCGGGCGGTGCGCCATCAGGCGGCTGACCGCGTGCCGATCGACTTCGGCGGCATGCGGTCGACCGGCATCATGGCCATCGCCTACAACCACCTCAAGCGTCACCTGGGCATCGCCACCGGCGCCACCCGGCTCTACGATACCGGCCAGCAGCTCGCCGAGGTGGAGGAGGAGGTTCGCCAGCGCTTCGGCGCGGACGTGATCGACGTGACCTGGACCTTCCCCGATGCGCCGATCCCCAACCCGGGCTGGCGACCGTGGACGCTGCCGGACGGCTCGCCCTGTCTGGCGCCGGATGACTGGCGGCCAGGGCCCGACGGCGAGGGTGGCTGGATCCGGCGCAATGACGACGGCATCGTCGTGGCGCGGATGCCCCGCGACGTCCTGTACTTCGAGGGCTGCTATCACCCTCTGGAGAACGCCACGACGCTCGCCGACATCGACGCTTACGAGTGGCCGGTGATCGACGATGAGCGGCTGGAGTTCCTCCACGAGCGGGCGAAGTGGCTCTCCCAGAACACGGACTACGCGATCATGGCGAGCTTCGGCGGCAACATCCACGAGCGTGGCCAGGGGCTGCGGGGCTGGGACAACTTCCTGATGGACGTCGTCGGCGACCGGGAGTTCGCCGACTACCTGATGGATCGGATGGTGGAGAATCACCTCGGCAACCTGAAGCGTTTCTTCGCCGCCGTCGGCGACTACATCCAGATCGTCCAGATGGGCGACGACCTGGGGACGCAGGACCGCCCGCAGCTCCGACCGGAGATCTACCACGAGGCGATCCACCCCCGGCACAAGGCGATCTACACCTGGGTCCACGAGCACTACCCGAGCGTCGCCGTCTTCCTCCACTCCTGCGGGTCGATCTACGACCTGATCCCCGACCTGATCGACGAGGGGGTCGACATCCTGAACCCGGTCCAGACCTCGGCGGCGAAGATGGCCCCGGTCGCGCTGAAGGCCAACTTCGGCGACCGGATCACATTCTGGGGCGGCGGGTGCGACACGCAGCGCGTCCTGCCGCACGGGACGCCCGCCGAGGTCCGGCAGCACGTCGCCGAGCGCGTGGCTATCTTCAAGCCCGGCGGTGGCTTCGTCTTCAACCAGGTGCACAACGTCCAGGCCAACGTCCCGCCGGAGAACGTCGTGGCCATGTTCGAGACGGCGTTGGAGACGGGAGCGTACTGAGGGAATAAGGAGGATCGTGCGATGGTCATCGACGACTTCGAGACCCTGAGGAAGCTCGACCTGGCCCACTGCCTCCACCCGTCGACGGCGCTGGCGGATCACCAGGCGAAGGGTCCGCACGTCTACGTCGAAGGCCGCGGCTGCTACGTCAAGGACATCGACGGCAAAGAGTATCTCGAGTGCCGGTCCGGCAACATCAACTGCAACGTCGGCTACGGCGATCCCGAAGTGGCCCAGGCTGCCTACGACCAGATGGTGACGCTTCAGTTCACCAACAGTGGCGGCGGGCAGGCGACCGTCCCCTACATCCGGCTCTGCGCCAAGCTGGCCTCCTTGCTGCCTCCGGAGCTGTCGCGCGTCGGCATCTACAACAGCGGCTCGGAGGTCGTCGAGGCCGCCATCAAGGTCTCGCGCTACGTCAACCGGCTCGAGGGCCGCCCCGAGAAGCACAAGGTCGTCAGCCGAAAGCTTGCCTACCACGGGGCGTCGCTGGGGACCACGCCCTTCACCGACGTCCCGCGCCTGAAGAAGGCGGCGCTGCCGATGGCGCCGGGCCACGTCCACATCGAAGCCCCCTACTGCTACCGCTGCCCCTTTGGCAAGACCTACCCGAGCTGCGAGGTCGACTGCGCCCGGGAGCTCGAGCGGGTGGTGCAACAGGAGGGCCCGGAGACAGTTGCCGCCTTCCTCGGCGAGCCGGTGATGCAGCTGGCTGGAGCGCTCGTCCCGCCGAAGGAATACTACCCCATCATCCGAGCGATCTGCGACCGGTACGACGTCACCATGGTCGTGGACGAGGTCGTGACCGGCCTGGGCCGGACCGGCGAGATCTGGGGCCTCCAGCACTGGGGCACGTGGCCCGACATTGTGACCACCTCGAAGGCCATGGGCTCGGGCTACTTCCCGGTCGGCGCGACGATCATCAAGGAGTCGCTCTACCAGCGCCTGCTGAAGGCCGGCCCCGAGGGGATGCTTCCGCACCTCTTCACCTTCACCGGGAGTCCGGTCGGCTGCGCCGTCGCCCTCAAGAACATCGAGATCATCGAGAAGCGCGGACTGGTCGAGAACGCTCGCGCGATGGGCCAGCGCCTGGCCGATGGCCTGAACGAGATGCGCGAGATGCCGATCGTCGGGGATGTCCGGGCCATCGGGCTGCTCGCCTCGCTCGAGCTGGTCAAGGACAAGGCGACCCGTGAACCGGTCCCGGCCGCGCTGATGCCGCAACTGAACCAGTTGACGATGGAGCGTGGCGTCCTCGTCCGGTTCCCCGGGCCCAACTGCATCCTCATGTGCCCACCGCTCATCATCGACGCCGACCAGATCGACCGGCTGCTGCGCGTCGTCCGCGACAGCCTGGCGATCTTTCAGAAGGCGACGGGCGTAGCCGCGCTCGCCTGATGCTTCAGCCGCGCTGGTCATTCCGAGTAGAGACAATTCCTTGTTGACAGGAACAGTATGCGTGCGGTTAATGATAAGCAGCCTGGCACAGAAGAGGCTGACAGGAGGTACTGAATGCCTCGGACGATCACCATCGACGGCGTCCAGGTGATCCAGGTCAGCCTGGTCAAGGACCAGAGCGGCCAGATCCACGTCTACTGCGAGTACCACCTCAAGGCGGGCGATCAGGTCATCCAGGCCAACCACCAGGAGATCACCCCGCGCCTCAGCGCCGCCCACAAGACCGGCGCGCTCTTCCCTCTTCGACGCCATCGCCCAGGACGTGGCCGCGGTGGAGTTGGCGTAACGGCTTGCAGCCGAAGCTCGTCCTCGCCTACTCCTCCGGCCGGGTCAACGAGATGAAGAGCAGCTCCGCCCGGGGTGGCTGGGTCGGCGTCGGCTGGAGCCTCTCGCTCGGGGCCATCCACTACGACGACGGGAACCTCAAGTACACGATCGACCTCGACGGCACCAGCGACGAGCTGGTCGATCTGGGTGGCGGCAACTGGCGCACCAGGCGGGAAGCGTTCCTGAAGATCGTTCGCGGCGCGGCCTGGGAGGTCTGGGACACGTCGGGGAGGTACTACCGCTTCGGGGGGACCAGCGACTCGGCGCACTACCGCAAGCAGTGGAACGGGCGCGACCAGTACGGCAACGAGCTGTGGGGACCGGACGTCTCCTATCGCTGGGACCTGGACCTGGTGCGGGACCCGGACGGGAACGCGCTGGAGATCACCTGGACGCCCATCGTCGAGGGGGACTGCTCCAACGGGGGGCCGTACTGCCCGCCGTACCACGCCAACGCCTACCCGGCGGAGAT
>JACPQP010000554.1 GCA_016190465.1 Chloroflexota bacterium | reverse complement strand
GCCCGGCAGGGTCACGTCGTTAGCCACGATCATCTGGAGGCCCTTCTGTCGCAGCTTCTCCGCGGCATTCTCCAGCAGGTGCTCGGTCTCGGCGGCGAACCCGATCTTGAAGGCCGGGTGGCCGGCCAGCCCGGCCAGGATATCCGGGTTGCGGACGAGATGGAGCGTGAGATCCGCCTCGCCCTTCTTGATCTTCTGGGCAGCAATTGTCGCGACCCGATAGTCGGCGACCGCCGCGGCCATCACCAGGACGTCGGCGCCCACCATCGCCGCGTCGAGCGCGCGCTGCATATCCAGCGCGGTCTCGACCCGGACCAGGCGGACGCCGGCCGGCGGCTCGAGGCTCGCCGCGGTGACCAGCGTGACGTCGGCGCCCCGGTCGCGCGCGGCCTCGGCCACCGCGTAGCCCATCTTGCCAGACGAGCGATTGGTGAGGTAGCGAACGGGATCGATCGGCTCCCGGGTCCCGCCGGCGGTGACGACCACCCGCCGCCCGGCCAGGTCGCGCCGGCCCGCGAGGAGCCGGACGATCTCGTCCAGGAGTTCCGGGATCTCCGGAAGTCGCCCCCGGCCGGTCCGCCCGGAGGCGAGCCGGCCCTCGCGGGGCTCCAGGACGCGGTAGCCGAGCTCGCGGAGCCGGGCGACATTGCGCTGGGTGGCCGCGTGCGCGTACATCCGGGGCTCCATCGCCGGCGCGACCAGGACCGACGCGGTGGTGGCGAGGACTGTCGTGAGCAGGAGGTCGTCGGCCAGCCCCAGCGCGAGGCGGGCGATGGTGTGGGCGGTGGCCGGCGCGACGACGACGAGGTCCGCCTGGTCGCCGAGCGTCACGTGGCCGATCTCGGTCTCGGCGAGCAACTGGAACATGTCGGTCTGCGCCGGTCGGTGGGTGATCGCCTGGAAGCTGAGCGGCGCGACGAAGCGGGTCGCCCCAGGCGTCAGGATGACGTCGACCGTGGCGCCGGCCTCAGTCAGCTCGCTCGCCAGGCCCACCGCCTTGAACGCCGCGATGCTGCCGGTCACCCCCAGTACGATACGCTTACCCTGGAGCACGCAACTTCTCCCTGATCCCGTCGTCCCGTCGTCGCCCTCACCCCGCGCCCCTCTCCCACGGGGAGAGGGGCGAGGGGTGAGGGCCGCCCCGTCGCCGCGTCGCCCTTTCGCGCCTTTCGTGGTCCAGACCGTCCCCCCTCACCCCGTCGCCCCGTCGTCCGCGTCGCCGGTCCGGTTCAGCTCGTAGATCAGGCGCAGCCCTTCCAGCGTGAGCCGTTGATCGACGACCTCGACGATGCTCGTCTCGCGGGCGATCACGTCGGCGAGCCCGCCGGTCGCGATCACTCGAGCGGGGCCCATCTCCGCCTGGAACCGCGCGACCAGTCCCTCGACCAGGCCAACGTAGCCGAACAGAATCCCCGCCTGCATCGCGCCGACAGTGTTGCGGCCGATGGCGGTGCGGGGCCGCGCCAGCTCGACGCGCCAGAGGCGGGAGGCCCGCTGGAAAAGCGCCTCGGCGGCGATGGTGATGCCGGGGGCGATGGCGCCGCCGAGGTAGTCGCCGTTGGCGGCGACGGCATCGAACGTCGTCGCCGTGCCGAAGTCGACCACGATGGCCGGGCCACCGTAGAGGCGATGGACGGCCAGCGCGTTGGCGATCCGGTCGGCGCCGACCTCGCGCGGGTTCTCGTAGAGGATGCGCACCCCGGTCTTGACCCCGGGACCGACGACGAGCGGCTCGCAGTGGAGGTAGCGGCGGGAGAGCTCTTCGAAAGTGACGGTGAGCGGTGGCACACCGCTGCCCAGGACGACGCCTGTCACCTGGTCAAAGCGCAGCCCCCGGAACTCGAACAGGTTGCGCAGGACGATGGCGTGCTCGTCGGACATTCGGTGCGCCTCGGTCGTGATGCGCCACTGCGCGACCTGCTCGGCGCCCCGGTAGACGCCGAGCACGATGTTCGTGTTGCCGATGTCGACGGCCAGGAGCATGGCCACCTCCTTCTCCCCGGTCCAGGCTGACCCAACCCCCTTGCCCCCTTCCCGTCGCGGGAAGGGGGGACCCCGCCCCATGCTGCCTCAGCCCTCTGTCGAGGCAGGGCCCCGCGAGATTATAGCACGGCGGCACCTATCACGACTTCGTAACGAGGCCGTAGGCCGCCGCCGGTGGCGCTGAAGGCTCACGTCGCTTTGACAGCCAACTGGACGCGTGCTACCATGCCATCACTTCGCCCGCCGTGGCGAGCGAAGCCCACGGTGTACCTGGTCGAACGCCCCGCCAGGGGGGCCTGGGGGTGTCCCCCAGGTACAAGTATAGGAGGTCCCATCCGATGAGCAACACCTCGGGCATCATGACGCGAGAGCGGTTCGCGGGCTGCACCACGTTTGACGAGTACGTGTCGCGCATGAAGGTCAACAAGGACACGATGCTCCAGTACACCGCGGAGGTGGAGGTCTCGCCCGAAGACGTCGAGTGGTGGCGGAACCAGGGGAAGCTGAACGTCCTGACCCTGACCTACGACGGCTGCGGCGACGCGCTCTACAACGTCCCGGTGATGGCGAAGATCGCCCAGCAGTGCCCGAACGTCGACCTGCGGGTCGTCCAGCGGGACGAGAACCTGGACGTTATGGATGCGCATCTGAACCAGGGCCTCTTCCGGTCGGTCCCATGCTTCATCTTCTACGACGAGGGCTTCAACGAGATCGCCAACCTCAAAGAGCGGGCGGCGAGTATGACGCAGGTCATCGAGCAGGAGATGCTGCGGGTGCGGCGGCGGGTCCGCGAGGAGAACAAGGTCCCGTGGCGGGCCGAGCTGGCCCGTGAGCTGCGCAACGTGGTGGCGACGCGGAAGAAGTACCCGTAACTCGGATTTGACGGCCAGCCGGAGCTATCGTACAATAGGGCAGGCCACGGCGCGTGGCGTCTCCCCAGCGCGGAGGGGTGGCCGAGCGGTTGATGGCAGTTGTCTTGAAAACAACCAGGTGGTGAGCCTCGGGGGTTCGAATCCCTCCCCCTCCGCCCAAGTCTCCCCTGCGGAGATGATGCTCTTCGACCTGGCGCGCGATCCGCTGGAGCAGGAGAACCTCGCGGGTGATCCGTCCCACAGGCCGGTCCTGGAGGTGCTCCGGGCGCGCCTGGAGCGCTGGATGCGCGAGACCGACGACCCACTCCTCGCCGGCGACCTCCCACCCCCGCCCGGCGTTCACAGGGGTAGGTATCGCGGCGAGTGGGGGTGCCCGGCGACTGATGGATGTTCGCGAAATGATC
>JACPQP010000564.1 GCA_016190465.1 Chloroflexota bacterium | reverse complement strand
GGGCTCAAGAATGCACTCGGTCAGCGCGCGCTGGCGGGGATCGAGATACCAGAAATGCGGCACGCCAAGCCGAGCGTAGGTCTCACGTTTGGTCCGTCGATCGTAGTCCTCGGTGGTCGGCGACAGGACCTCGACGATCAGATCAGGGATGATCCGGATCCACCCTTCGCGATTCACCGCCGCGAAGCGGTCCCCGCTGAAGACCATGATGTCCGGGGAGACGTACACGTCGCGGTCGGCCACGACGAGGTCGGCGTCGGGGATTACCGTTCCGAGGCCGAGATCCTCCGTGTGCCCGCTAAGGATCCGGGCAACGCGATAGGCGACGATCTGATGCAGCGGTCGCGGACGTGGCGCCACGTACAGTACTCCGTCGATGATCTCATAGTCCTGGTCGTCCGGGAGCGCCTGGTAGTCCGCGAACGTCAGGCGGCGCTGGATGATTCTCTCAGGCACCATGACCATGGGGAACCCCTTCGCGGCCAGCGTGTGGCCGTCTCCCGTATTGTAGCACGTGGGCCTCGAGGTCAGCACAGAGGTCAGCACCGGCCCGGAAGAGGTGACGGCGCGGCGCAGGTGATAGAATACCGCCGATGTCATCACTCATCCTCGGCCCTGGCTACATCGGCTCGGCGCTCGCCCAGCGGCTGCTGGCCGCTGGGCGGCCGATCGTCGCGCTGGATAACCTCTTCAGCACGGATCCAGCGGTGATCGAGCGATTTAGTCGCTCGCCGGACTTCCGCTTCGTCGAGGGGAGCATCGCCGATCCGGCGGCGCTCGACGCGGCGTTTGAAGCTGCCCAGCCGGTGGAGACGATCTACCTGCTGGCAGCACAGTCGAGTGGTCATGCGGAGGCTGCTTCGCCGGAGTACACCGAGGAGACCAATCTGCGCGGTCCCCGCCTGGTCGTCGAGGCGCTCACTCGGGCCCTGGCCCACTCTTCCCCGGTCCTCGTCTACGCCAGCAGTCTCAAGATCCTGGGCGAGCCGCTGCCGCCGGTCGTCGCCGAAGATGGTGCCTACGGCGTCCAGACCGACCTGGCCCACCTGAGCAAGGTCTACGTCGAGAAACTGCTGGAGATGGAGGCGTGGCGGCGGGGGATGGCCGCGGTCGCGCTTCGCATCGGCCTGGTGTATGGCGTGGGACCGGTGGTCAAGCGCGATCCCCGGTTCATGACCGCCCCCAACAAGTTCTGTCAGCAGGCCATTCGTGGGGAAACGATTCGCGTGACGGGCGGTGGGCCGGTCGGGCTGATCCACGTCGCCGATGCGGCGGCCGCGCTGGAGGCGGCGCGGCGTCTCGCTCCGGCCTCGGGCTACCGGGCCGTCAATGCCCCGGCCGAAGTGGTCACCATCGCCGCGGTCGCGCGGCTCGTGGTGGCCATCGCCGCTCGCCATGGCATCTCGCCGTCGGTGGAGCTCCCCGGTGATCCGGCAGATGCGCCGCCGGTCGCCATCGCCTCGTCACTCGGGAAAGCGGGCTTTCAGTTGAGACGCTCGCTGGACGAGGGGATCGCCGAGTTCTTTGCGTATCTGGTGAGCCAGGGCGACGACTGTCCACCAGGGGCAAGCTGAGCGCACGGGGCTCCAGTGCTTGGTCTCCCGACTTCGGAGACTCCGGAAAATCGCTGGCGCGGGGACTTGACACGCGCGTCACGGTGTGGTATAAATAAGGTGTCCCGAGCGGTTGAGTAGGGTAAACTCGCCGGACCGTAGGATACCGAACCCTGAGTAGGTGGAAGCCGGGGAAACCCGGTGGAAGCCGAGAGGGGCATAGGGCACTCAAGGCTGGCGGGGTACTCTGAAAGGTCGCTCGGGGCATTTCATTATGCACATCGACGCATGAACATCCTCGCTAAGCTACTCCTCAAGGCGCGGCCAACGCTGACTCAACTCCGGGACCGGCTTCGTCCGCCCTGGCCTGATGGGCTCGAGCTCTACCTTGACGTCGCCGACCTCTCCGACGACAACTGGGCGATCAGGCTGTACGATCTCGTGATGGCGTTCGCCCTCCCAACCGGTTTCACGCTTATCGTCGAGGGGCCACTTCGCTCGCTCGACGGATCCTACTTCGATCTTACCGCTGACACCCCGGCCAACCGTGAGCTGGTGGATCGCCTGATAGGGTGTGGCCGGTCGCTGGGTGCGGCGGCGGCGAACATCCACCTCGTGGCACCGGTCACCCGCTGCGATGGCTTCACGCGCGCGCTGCACGCCGCGACGCTGAAGCGGACACTTTCGCTGCTGGGGTATTATGTCGAGCACTGCGAGGCGGCCGGGCTGATCCCCCTCGTGGAGAACATGCCTCCGGTGCTCCGGATGCGCGAGGGAGCCTTCGTCTACTCCATCATCGGGGTCGAGCCGGGCGACTTCCCCTGGCTCGCCATGCACTTCCCCTCGCTCCGCGTGACCCTCGATCTGTCGCACGCGCAGCTCGCCGTGAACGCCGCCCGAATCCCTCCCGAGACCGCCGATCCATCCGTTCAGCCGCTCCTCCGTTACCTGCGGGGGGAGCCCCCGTCACCTCTCCCAGGGGGAGAGGCGCCCAGCGACTCAAGTCGCGGGCTACCCTTACGAAGTCGGCCTGCGCCGACTCCAGTAGCCCGCCTGAGCGGGCTTCGTAACGGTAGCTCGCGACAGCAGCCGCCGAGCACCGGCTGGCGAAGTCGACCTTCGCCGCCTGATGGAGCCCGCGAAGGCGGGCTACGTAGTGGTAGCCCGCAGCTTCAACCGCAGGGTAACTCGTCCTCACCGATACCTGCCCCTGTCAGCAGAGCCACGAACAGTCCATCAGGACTGTTCGTGGGGGAGGATCCCCTGACCCTGGAAGGGTTCGTCGACGCGCTCGCTCCGCTCACCGTCAACGTCCACGTATCCAATGCGGCGGGGCTGCTGGGCGAGGGGCTGCCGTACTTTCAGGGGGAGGCCGACCTCGACCCGATCGTCGCCAGGCTGCTGGGCACCGCGCGCTTCATCGTGACCGAGACGCTGGAACCAGACCCCGACGATGCGGTCCACATGCGCGAGGTCCAGGCAGCTATCCGCGAGCTGCCACGCCGGATGGCAAGGGGAGGTGTGTCTTTCTGGTGAGCCAGCGTGGTGGCCAGCGTGGTGGAATCAGTGGTGGAATGGCACGAGTCGAGCACGTCGGCCGGTGGGACGCGCTGCTCCCCCGGCCGGCGCTGGTCCCGGACTGGGGGCCGGTCCGGGAGGCAATCGCGGGCCGGCGGGTGCTGGTGACCGGCGCCGGTGGCTCGATTGGCTCGGCGCTGGTCGGCTTGCTCGCGACGCTGAACCCCGACCGTCTGACGCTCGTCGACCACCACGAGCCGTCGCTCTTTCACCAGCGCCAACGCCTGCTCGCCGAGTCTCCGGGCCTACCGGGTCGGTTCGTGCTCGCCGATGTCCGCGATGGGCGGAAAATGGCGTCGGTGCTCCGTCAGAACCGGCCCGACATCGTGTTTCACCTGGCTGCCTACAAGCACGTCCCCCTCGCCGAGCAGAACGTCGATCAGGTGCTCGAGGCGAACGTGTTCGCCACGCTCGGACTGGTCGACCTCGCCGCCGAGTTCGGGGTCACCCACTTTCTCTACCCGTCGACCGACAAGGCGGTCCGCCCGCCCAGCATCTACGGTGCAACCAAGCGGATTGTCGAGCTGGCGCTCCGCGTGCGGGCGGCAGGCGGCAGAGGTTCAGGAGCGGCGCCAGCGCTCCGCCTGGTCCGCCTGGTCAACGTCTTCGGGACCCAGGGGAGTGTGGTCGACGTCTTCGCCCGGCAGATCGCCGCGGGTGAGCCGCTGACGCTGACCGACCCGGCGATGACGCGGTACTGGATCACGCTGACCGAGGCGGTCTACCTGCTGGCGCAGGTCGGCTGCGCCGGCGATCTGCCGCCCGGCATCTACCTGTTCGATCCGGGTCCGGCGGTCGCGATGGGCGATCTGGCGCGTCGAATCGCCGAGATGCTTCAGCCGGGCGCCTCGTTGCGCCTGACGTGCGTTGGCCCCCGCCCCGGCGAGCGGCAGCACGAGGAGTTAGCCTACCCGTTCGAGACACTGGTGCCGACACCCTATCCCTATGTCGTCCACGCCGTCGAGCCGGCCGGCTGGCCGGCCCCGCCGGTCGACGACTGGCTCGAGCGCCTGCGGGCAGCGCTGTCCCGCTCGGACGACGACGCCGACCTCCGCCGGCTCCTATTCGCGCTGGTGCGAGACGGGCAGGTTGAAACCACCGATGAACACCGATAAACACTGATTGCCGATTGGGCTGGGCAGCGCCGTCTGCTACAATACGGGGGGACGCGGCGGTGCGCGCTCACCACAAAGACACAAAGGACACGAAGGAGTCACGTGGGGTCCGACCCCGGTTCGTGTCTTTGCGGGAGCCTCGCCGCGAGGAACGCCGGTGAACCAGCAGATCACGTCGATGGCCGCGGTGTTTGTCGTCGCGTTGGCCGCGACCTTCTTGTTAACACCGGTGGCTCTGACGCTCGGCCAGCGGGTGGGCCTGGTCGACCACCCGCGGCCGGGCGAGCTTCAGCGCTGGCCGGTGGCCCGGTCGGGCGGCTATGGGGTGCTGGCCGCATTCCTGTTGGCGGTCGGGCTCAGCCTGGTCCTGTTTCCCCGCGACGCCGGCGAGACCCGTCGCCTGATCGGCCTCGCGCTCGGCGCGCTGCTCATCGTGCCGATCGCCGCGGTCGACGACTTTCGCCGTCTCGGCCCCGGCTCGCAGTTCGTTGGCCAGCTCGCGATCGCCCTCGTGACGGTCGCTCTTGGCATCGTCGTCGATAGCGTTGCCCACCCCCTCGGCGGCCTCATCTCTCTCTCCCCCCTCGTCGCCGGACCGGTGACGGTGCTCTGGATCGTGGGGATGATCAACACCGTCAACTTCATCGACACGATGGATGGTTTGGCGACCGGCATCGCGGCGATCGCGGCGACGATCTTGCTCCTTCGGAGCGTCGAGCTTGGGCAATACAGCATCGCCGTGCTGCCGCTGGCGCTGCTCGGGGTCTGCGCGGGCTTCCTGCCGTTCAACTTCAACCCGGCCCGGGTGATCCTCGGCACCAGCGGGTCCATGCTCCTCGGCCTGACGCTCGCGGTGCTGGCGATCATCGGTGGGGCGAAGATCGCGACGGCGGTGATGGTGCTCGGGCTGCCGATGGTCGACGTCGTGCTGGTGATCGTCCAGCGGTTGCTGCGGGGGCGATCGCCGTTTCGCGGTGGCGACTCGGCCCACCTGCCACACCAGCTTGTCCAGCGGGGCTGGTCCCAACGTCGCGTCGTCCTGACGCTGTACGCCGTCTGCGCGGTGGCCGGCTACCTCTCGCTGATACTCGGCCGCCTGGAGAAGCTGGTCGTTTTCGTCGTCGCCCTTGCCGCGCTCGTCACCGTGGCGGTTGCGCTCGGCTGGCGCATCCACCGTGCGGCCACGGCGGACCCATAGGAGGAGTCGTCAGTCATCAGTGATCAGTCGTCGGCGGGGTCAGGGACGAACAGTAACCGCAGATGAACGCAGATAAGAGGGAAAAATGCCCCAAGATCCAAGGCGGCGTCAGAAGTCGGTGGAACGCAAGAGCATCAAGCGCAAGCAGAAGCAACTGGCGGTGCGGAGACAGGTGGCGCCGCAACCCACCAGCGCTCGAGCTACCATCCGTCTGGCGGCGCACTGGCCGCTGTACGAGTGTCTGATCACCCGCGATTGGAGCCGGGAAGGCGGGTTGGTCCAGATCGTCGTGGCGCGCCGATCGCCCGCTGGCGAGATCGCGGCCGGCGTGTTCCTGGTCGACCTCGGCTGTCTGGGGGTGAAGAATGCATTTGCCCGACTGTTCGACACCCGGACAGAGTACGAGGCCCTTCGTCAGCACGTGATGGACACGCAGCCGCTGGTGAGTGCCGACCTCAACCTGGCCGCGAAGGTCATCCGCGAGAGCATCGCCTACGCCCGTCAGTTGGGCTTCGAGCCCCACCGCGACTACCACGACGCGGCGGTCCTCCTGGCGGGCGCGGACCCGGACGCGTGCGACGCCCGGATCCCGTTGGGCAAGGATGGCAAGCCCTTCTATGTCTCGGGCCCTCACGATAACGTGGAGCGGATCGTCGCCAAGCTCAACCGGACAGTCGGGCCTGGCAACTCCCTGGTCCACGTGGGATCGCCCCCCGCGTTCGAGGAAGAGGAAGAAGACGGATCCCCAGAGGAGGAAGAAGAAGAGG
>JACPQP010000563.1 GCA_016190465.1 Chloroflexota bacterium | reverse complement strand
GGGATGGCGGCTCCCCCGCCGTTCCTGAGCCGGGCGTCGGATCCACTCAGGAACGGCGGGCAGGGGGTGAGGTCGGCCCCCAGTGCCGCCGTGCGAGGCCCTCAGTTAGCGCACATGCCCCAACGCCCCATGGTGCCTACCTCTGCCAGCCACTCCAGCGGAGAGCCACCCGCCCCCTGAGCCCCTCTCCCCGCGGGAGAGGGGTTGGGGTGAGGGCGGATCCCCGCGGGAGAGAGCGCAGCGGGGTGAGGGCGAACCCGCGCGGAGAGAGAGGCCCAGGGTGAGGGCAGCCCCCTCACGGCCCCACGTCCAACCCGCGCTCGTAGAGAGTAGTCAGCAGCGCGCCGAGCGCGAAGACGACGACGCCAAGGGTGAGGTTGAGGCGGGCGACCCGCGGGCGATCGCGTGAGAGGTCGCGGAAACGGTCGCGAACCAGATCGCGGAGGCGGGGGCCACCATGAGTGGGAACCGCTCCAGGCTCTGGGACCGGGCGCCGCCGCCAGGCCCGCTCGCCCAGCCAGCCGGCGACCAGGATCATGGCGACGGAGAGCGCGACTTTGACGACGAGGATGATCGTGTAGAGGCCGCCGCTGGCGTGGGGATCCGCCAGCCGATCGACGGTGAGGATGGCGCCGCTGGCCAGGAGCAGCCAGACGCAGACGGAGACGATGCCGCCAAACGCGCGGTTCACCGCGGCCAGCTCGGACCCCTGGCCCGACGAGATCCGGGGGGCGAGGACGGTGGCGGAGAAGATGCTGCCGCCTACCCAGGCGGTGGCGGCCAGGAGATGCACGGTGCGCACCAGGGCGCGGAGGATGTCAGCGGCGTCCATCACTCATGACTTCGTCTTCGAGCGCTCGTTCGCGGCGCCGCAGCCACAACCAGTAGACGAGCAGGGTGAGCAGGGAGATCACGTAGGCGGCGATCACGTAGTCGGGGCTCATCGCGATGCATCCCCCGCCTCGGCCTCGCGCATCGCCAGCCGCTCCAGCACCGCGATCGTCAACCGCTCGATTCGGACGCGGTGAAGCAGCAGGAAGCTGAAGAGCAGATTCATCGCGGTGAACGAGAGCAGGAACACCCACAACATACTGATCGGCATCGCCGGACCGGCGCTGGTGACGACGACCGCTGGCGGGTGCAAGGCCCGCCACCACTCGGTCGAGAAATAGATGATGGGCAGATCGATTGCCCCGAGGATCCCGAGCGCCGCGCAGAAGCGGGCGGCGCGCTCGCGCTCGGGGACGTACGAGCGGAGCATAAGGTAGCCGACCAAGATGAACCAGAGGATCAGCGTCGTCGTCAGCTTGGGGTCCCAGCTCCACCAGGTGCCCCAGATCGGCCGCCCCCAGATCGCTCCGGTGACCAGCGTCAGCGTCGTCAGGACGACGCCCAGATCGGCGGATGAGTGCGCGACGACGTCCCAGAGGATCGCCCGCCGGACCAGGTAGCCGACGCTGGCGACGAGGACCACGCCGACGGCGAGGAACGCCGTCCAGGCCAGAGGCACGTGGATGTAGAAGATGCGCTGGTGGATCCCCTGGACCGCCTCGGTCGGGGCGATGACGAAGGCGCCACCAAGCGCCAGCAGCAGCAGCACGAGGCCCGCCCAGCCAAGAAGCCGAACCCCCGGCGGCAATGGCGCCACAATCTCATTCCTCAATAGTCATTCCCCAGTACTCATTCCTCGATACTCATTCCTCGATACTCATTCCTCAATGACACTTCCAAACACCAGGAACGATAGTACCAGGAAGATGGCGTCGAACGCAACCAGAAGCTGCGTCCAGAGCAGGTACTCCTGGTCGGCAGTCGCCGCCAGGAGCGAGCCGGTCGCCTTCACCGCACCGAGCACCACGGGGATGGCGATCGGGAACAGCAGGACCGGCAGCAGCACCTCGCGGGCGCGGGTGTGCACGGCCATCGCCGCGAACACCGTCCCGACGGCCGCGAAGCCGAGCGTGCCGAGGAAGACGACCGCGATGAGCCAGAACTGAAGGACGTTCAAGTGAAAGAACGCCGCGAAGACGGCGAGCGTCACTGCCTCCATCGCGAACATGAACAGGCAGTTGCCGGCGAGCTTGGCCAGGTAGATCGCCTCTCGGTCGATCGGCGCCAGCAGCAGGCCGGCCAGCGAGCCGCGATCCCGCTCGATGACGAACGAGCGGCCGATCCCCAGCGTCCCGGCGAAGATGATGGCGACCCAGAGAACGCCCGGCGCGACGTCGGCTATGTTGTCGACCCGCAGGTCAAACGCGATATTACAGGTGACGAGGACGAGCAGCGCGAACACCAGCATCCCGCCGAGGACCTCTTTCGTGCGCAGCTCGCAGACGACGTCTTTCCAGAGGATCACACTGGCCTGCCGCATCGCTTGCATCAGGGGGCTTCCCCCTCTCCCCCTCGCCCACGCGCCCGGGCGGAGGAGACGCCCTCACTCCCTGCCTGCCGTTCCTGAGCCGGTCCCACTACTGGGAGAGGGGGGATGGCTCCCTGGAGAGTGGCCACCTTTGCGTCGGACAGGGCTTCCGGGGCGCCGGACCTCACCCCCTGCCCGCCGTTCCTGAGTGGATCCGACACGGAGAGAGGGAGCCGCCACCCCCCTCCCCGCGTCGGGTCCGGCTCAGGAACGGCGGGCAGGGGGGAGAGGTCCCCCTGAGACCGGACCCCATCCTCTGCCCGACGCAAGGTGGCCACTCTCCAGGGCGTACCTCCCCCTTCCCCCACCAGGGGGGAAGGGGAGAGAGGGCACGTCTCCCCCTTCCCCCCTGGTGGGGGAAGGGGGCAGGGGGTAG
>JACPQP010000562.1 GCA_016190465.1 Chloroflexota bacterium | reverse complement strand
GATCATCTGGTCGACTCGGGCCTTGAAGTCGGCGATCGGCATAAACATCGCCGGGTTGATCGCCAGGAAGAAGTGTCCCCGCTCGCCGGGGCGGCTCGCGTCTCGGCTCCAGGCGCGGTCCTGCTGAAGGGCGAACCGGGCGCCGCTGAGCACGGCGGCTAGCGTCTCCATGACCATCGTCAGGCCATACCCCTTGTACTCACCAATCGGCACCAGCAGCGCGTCTCTGGCCGCGGCCGGGTCCGTCGTCGGGCGGCCCTCCCGGTCGAGGATCCAGCCGGGCGGGATCGGCTTCCCCTCGGCGACGGTCAGGCCGACCTTCCCTCCGGCGACCACGCTCATGGCGATGTCGAGGACGACCGGATGCCGGGCGCCGGCCGGCACGGCTACCGAGAGGGGGTTGTTGCCGAAGGTAGGCCGGACCCCGCCCCACGGTGGGATGAGGTTGCCGCCGTTGGTGGTGCAGAGGCCGATCAGATCCTGCTTCAGGGCCATCATGGCGTAGTAGGCACCCATGCCGTAGTGGTTCGAGTTCCGGACGCTGGCGACCGCCACGCCGGAGCGGGTAGCCTTCTCGATGCAGACGGACATCGCCCGGACGCCGGAGACCTGGCCCTGGGCGTTGTCCGCGTCGATCAGCGCATAGGCCGGCCCCTCCTGAACAATGGCAGGCCGAGCCTTCGGGTTGGTGCCTCCCCGCTTGATCCGGTCGCAGTAGCCGGGGATCGAGGAGATGCCGTGGGTGTGGACGCCGCGCAGGTCGGCGTTCACCTGCACTTCGGCGACGGTCGCGGCATCCCCTTCGCTCATCCCGACCTGGACCAGCGCCGCGATCCCAAATCGGCGCAACGATTCGGCGGAGATCAGTTTCGCTTCGAGCATGTGGTATCACCCCTCCAGGATAGCCTTTACATAAGACACGCTCCGGGCGGCTCGGGTCAGCTCGTCGCCGCCGCCTCCCTCGATCGCGATGCAGCCCTGGTAACCGGCTCGGGCGGCCGCGGTGATGAGAAAGCGGTAGTCCAGGTCGCCGTCAGGAAGCGCGGTCTGGAGGAAGATGGCCCTGTTCAACCCGGGAACGTGTACCCGGAGCAGGTTCTTGCAGTGCCAGTACTTCAGACGCCGGGCCAGGGCCAGCATCGCCGCCTCGGCCGTCTCCTCGGGGACGTCGTAGGTCCAGTACAGGTTGCCCAGGTCGGCATTGACCCCGACATTCGGGCGGTCGATCAGGTCGAGCTGGTGGAGAACCGACCAGCTATTGTCGAAGACCGAGTGCTGGGCCAGCTCGATGGCGATCTCCAGACCGGCGTCGGCGGCGATGTCGGCGAGCTCGCGCATCACCCGGGCGTTGCGCTCGAAGTCGTCGGCCCGCGCCTCCCGGCTGCCGTGCTGGGAGGTCGGCTCGCCGTGGCCATCGCCCGGCAGCCGCGGGTCGACCTGGGTGCCCAGCGTCGTCGCGTAGAGCGGCGCGCCGATGAGCCGGGCGTAGCGGATGGCGTCCAGGTGGAGCTCCCGGTGGCGAGCGACGTGGCGGGGGTTGACGAACCCGGCGCCGGTCACCCGCGAGGCCGTGCGCACCGCGACGCAGGGGAGACCAGCGTCCTCGATCTCCCGGCGCAGTTCCGCGATCTCAGCCTCGCCACCGCCGGGCTCGTTCGCGGCTGACGCCGTGATCTCCAGCCCCTCGAAGCCAATCGCCCGCACCTCAGCCAACCACTCCTGGCGAACGTCCTTCGGCGGGATGCCCTTCGCCCCCCAGCCCTGGGATGGGTAGTAGCTACCGCGCCGCGCGGCGTAGGTGATTCTCATCGCTGTGCCTCCCAAAAGGCAATTAGTGTGAGAAGCGGAAGACGACCTTGCCCGCGGCGCCCCGGTCGGCGAGCGCGAAGCCAAGGGGAGCGTCGTCGATCGACAGCTCGTGGGTGACGACGCGCCGGATCGGCACCCGCTTGCGGATCACGAAGTCCGTGATCTCGTCCCAGGCCGTGAACGGCCAGAGGTTCGAGCCGATCACACAGATCTGCTTGCCCATCAGCGCGGTCAGCACCAGGCTGGGCTCGCGCGCCCCACCGCCGATGATGGCGACCCGTGCGTTCATCGCCGCGGCCGCCGGGATGGCCGCGTGCGCGGCCGCCGCGCCCGAAGCCTCTGCCCACCGCGTTGCCCCGTCCGGCCAGAGGCTCTTCACCTGGTCGGCGAGCGGGGCCGCGGCCGGGTCGAAGACGGCGTCGGCCCCCAGCTCGCCGGCGATGCGCCGCCGCTCGGCCAGCGGATCGGCCCCGATCACCTCAGCGCCCATGGCCTTCGCCAGCAGGGTGGCGAGCAGCCCGACCGGCCCCAGCCCGGTCACCAGCACCCGGTCGCCGGCGCGCGTGTCGATGTTCTTCAGGCCGTAGTACGCGGTGCCGGTCTGACAGGCGAGCACTGCGCCCTCGACGAAGTCGAGCTGGTCCGGCAGCCGCATCAGGTCGTCGGCGTCCGCCGCCATGTACTCCTCGTCGCCGCCATCCGGGTTGAAGCCGTAGGCGCGTCGCCCCCGCATGTTCCGGTTGGGGCACCAGTTTCGGAAGCCGGTGCGGCAGTAGTGGCACTTCTTGCAGGTGCATCGGTGGTAGACGACCACCCGGTCGCCCACCTTCCAGTCCGTGACGGCGTCGCCAACCTCGACGACGACGCCGCACGGCTCGTGGCCGGGCACGAAATCCCGCACGTTGGGCTCGGGCTCCGGCAGACGGAAGCTGTGCAGGTCGCTGCCGCAGATCCCGGCCGCCTTCATTTGCAGCAGGACCTGGTTGGCGGCGGGGACGGGGATGGGACGGTCCTCCACGGTGACTCGCCGGTCGCCGTGGAGCCGGGCCGCGCGCATCATTCGGGTAGACATTGGCCCTGTTCCTCCTGTGGGGATCCCCTTGACGTCGGCGTGGCGAATGATCGGCATCGCGTCTCCTCCGTGTCCTGTTTCAACCTGACTGTGGCCCAGGGTGCCACGGCGCACACCGCGCCCCCATCGTCCTGACAGGGCTCTACCGGGCCGCCCAGGACGCCACCGCGATGTCGTTGGGTCGGTCGTTACAGATCCAGATCCGCCTGTCCGGACCGAGCGTCATCCCGTGGGGCTCGATGCCCTCGAGCGGCACACGTTCCACCAGCTCGCCCGTCTTCTTCGCGAAGACGAAGACGGCGCTGAGGCCGGTGTCATCGCAGGCGACGAGGTCGCCGTCGACGAAGACGCCGTGGGCGCGGCTCCCGGGGAAGGGGATCTCCTGGAGGACGGTCGCCGTTTCGGGATCGATCCGGTGGAGCGCCCGCAGCCCGGGGCGGGCCAGCCAGAGGCTGCCATCATCCCACGCCAGACCGTGGACCCCGCCGGAGTTGGCCGGTGACAGCAGAAGGTAGGCCAGGCAGTGCCCGGTGGCGGGATCCAGCTCGAAGAGCATGTGGGGAGCCTCGTTGTTCGACACCCAGACCGCGCCGCCGCCAACGGTGATGCCGCTGACTTTGCGGGCCGGCGTGTCGAAGCGAGTGAGCAGCCCGCCATCCTCGTACCGAACCTTGTAGACTCGGCCATCGTCGATGT
>JACPQP010000058.1 GCA_016190465.1 Chloroflexota bacterium | reverse complement strand
CTGGCGGGGTTTGGGGTGTCCCCAAAACCATCAAAAACTTTCTGATACCTACTTAGCCCGTAGAGCAGGACCTCCACGAGCGCCTGGCGGAGGATTCCCCGGTCCGCATCCACCCTCGGAAGCTCGGGCTGAAGGTCGAGGTGGATCGTGACTGCCCGCCGAGAAGCGATGGGAGAGAGCGTGTCGAGGACGCCGGCGAGGATGGCTCCCAGGTCGACCGGTTCTGGCGAGTTCGTGGCGCCAATCTGCTTGACCTCCGCGGCGAGCGGCGACTCGCCGGTTCCCACCGGCCAGTCCACCAGATCGGCAGCCTCTTCGGCTGGATGCTCTGGTGGCCGCCCCCGCTCGAGGTAGCTCGCCCACAGCACATCGGTGAGCGCGCGCAGCGCCTCCTCGCGCGTGCGGCGCGACTGCCGCTCGCTGAGGGTCAGCTTCTGGGCAACGCGGGCGGGGGTGTTGGCCTCGACGTAGCGGAAGAAGAGATAGTTGTACCTCCGCCAGGCCGGAGATGGGTAGGGCGCCCCGCGGGGCGGCTTCAACTCCTCGATGGCCTCGAAGAGGACACGGTGCAGCGTCGCACCGGTCTTCTCGTGTGGAGGGCCGACGCGGAGAAGAGCGGCCAGCGGGTGCGCCTGGAGGTACGTGTACTCGTAGAGGTGTTCCAGCGCCTCCCGAACGTGCTCGTCGAAAACCGGGCGGTCGGTCATGGCGGCATTATAGCACGAGCATGGCCGCGGTGTGGCCGGGGTATGGCCGGATCTTGCTTGCGCGGTGCCTCGGGTCGGCCTATACTCGGCGACACCTGGAAAGTGTGTGAGAACCCCTGTGAGGCGATAGCGATGTCGACAGGCCCCTCTTCCTGGACGAGAGTTGATCCCCCACCGAACTTCGACTACCTTCGGCGGGTCGTTCGCCGCGAGGCGCCGCCGGGGCGAGTGCCCTTTGCCGAGCTGTTCGCCGACCAGGAGATCATCGACGCCGTGCTCGGGGTGGGCCTGACCATGCTGGTCGCGAAGTCCCGACGCGAGACGGGCACTACTCGGACCGCGCTCGACGACTCGGAAGTGAAACTCCTGTGCGACTCGGCGCTGCGGTTCTGCTACGAGATGGGCTACGACTACGTCTGGGGAGGTGGCTCGTCGCCGTTTCCCCGGCACAACGTCCAGCGCATCGCCAACACTGCGCCGACGACCCGCGAGCGGGTCTGGTCGCTGGAGAGCGTGAGCGAGATCGGGTCGTGGGCTGACTTCGAGGCCTACCCCTGGCCGAAGCCGGAAGACATCGACTACCGCGCGGCCGAGTACCTGGGCAGGAACGTGCCGGATGGCATGCAGGTCATCCCGATCGTCGGCGGTCCCTGGGAGGCGGCGCGCCTCCTGATCGGGTTCGTGCCACTCGCCTACGCCGTCTATGACCAGCCCGGGCTGGTCGAAGCCGTGATGCAGCGGGCCGGAGACATCCTCACCAACTACGTCTCCAACCTGGCCAGTATCGACGGCATCGGGGCGATCCACCTGGGGGAGGATATGGCCTTCAACGGTGGGCCGATGCTCTCCCCCGGCTATCTCCGCCAGCACCTGATGCCCCAGCAGGCGCGCGTGGTCGAGGCGGTTCACGCTCGGGGCAAGCTGCTCCTGTTCCACGCCTGTGGCCGGGAGGAGTCGCTGATGGAGGATCTCATCGACTACGTGGGCATCGACTCCATCCACTCCTTCGAGGACATGATCACGCCCGTGGAGGAGATCTACCGGCGCTTTCACGGCCGGGTGGCGGTCCTGGGGGGCGTGGATGTTGGCCTGATGTGCACGGGGACCGAGGAGGAGGTGAGGGCACGGACGCGCCAGATTCTCGATACCTGCGGCCCGGGTGGGGGGTACTGCGTGGGGAGCGGGAACAGCGTGACGAACTACGTGCCCGTGCGCAGCTACCTGGCGATGCTGGACGAGGGGCGGCGCTGGAACGCGGAGCACTCGTAGGGCTGGGATCAAAGATAGGAGTACGAACAGGAGGTCAGGATGCATCAGGGTATCACTCGCAAGCAGGCTCTTCGGCTGATCGGACTCGGCACGGCGGGCGCGCTGGCGGCGGCGTGCGCGCCGGCCCCGACGCCGACCCCGGTCTCGCCGCCCAAGCCGGCCGCGCCGACGCCGGCTCCGGCGCCGCCAACCGCGGCGCCGGCCAAGGCGGCTGAGCCCCCGAAGCCGGCCGCGGCGGCGCCGACAGTGGCACCGACGCCGACGGCCGCGCCGAAACCTGCCGCGCCAACGCCCACGGCCGTGGCCAAACCGGCCGCCAAGGAGCCGGTAGAGATCGAGGCGACCCTCTGGCTGGATCAGACGACCGAGACCGTCTTCTGGGACGTCACCAACGGCTTCACCAAGAACTACCAGCCCCTCATCAAGGTCAAGTGGAGCATGACCGGGGCGCAGTACAACGAGAAGCTGCGCACCCGAATCGCGGCAGGTACTCCTCCGGACATCATCTGGGACGGGCCGGGTCCCCGGCTGATCAATAACGTCCGGGCGGGCGTGTACGTCAACCTGGACAGCTACATCAAGGCCGACAAGGAGTTCAAGCTCTCCGACTTCCCCGAGAGCGGGATGAAGTTCTACATTGCCGACGGCAAGGTCACCTGCATCCCGTTCGGCTGGTGCACCGGCGTGCTCTACAGCAACAAGAAGGTGTTCGACGAGGCCAAGGTGGACATGCCCACCAACTCGCTGACCTGGGACCAGTACGTCGAGATGGCCAAGGCGCTGACCAAGCGCGACTCGACTGGCAAGGTGCTGACCTACGGCGTCCTGGCCAACGGCAGCTACTGGCCCTACCTGGGCATTCAGCTCGGCGCGCCGGGCGTCTTTCACGACCACGGCGTCTGGCAGAAGCCGGCTTACGATCACCCCGCCAATATCGAGGGTCTGCAACTGCTCCAGGACCTGGTGTACAAGCACAAGGTGGCGCCGGACCCGGGCGCGCTCAAGACTCAGCCCTGGATGGCCATGTTCACCGGCGGCCGGCTGGCCATGAACCAGAACAACATCTACACCACGAACGAGTGGCTCAAGCAGAAGATGGACTTCTTCATGACGTTTGAGCCGATGCTCAAGAAGCGGTCCTCGGGTTACTGGACGTCGGGCCCGGCGATCTCGGTCAAGAGCAAGTACCAGGATCAGGCCTGGGAGTTCACCAAGTTCGTGACGATGGGCGAGGGCACGCGCCAGTTCTCCCGGGCGGGCTGGTGTATGGCGGGTGTCACCAAGTACTTCGGCGACTTCCTGACCGACGAGGTGAAGAAGCGCGGCGGACAGGCTGCCATCGACGCCGTCGCCTGGCCCGACAACTACATCCCGCACACCGGTCCGCTGGGCGAGAAGATCGCCTCGGAGGTGAACCCGATCATCGACCTGGTGATGCTGAACCAGAAGACGCCGGCCGACGCGATGAAGGAGGCCCAGGCCAAGGCGGTGAAGGTCATCGCCGCGGGGGGGTGAGGCGCTGCCCTCACCCGTGCCCCCCTCTCCCGCAGCGCGGGAGAGGGGCACGGGTGAGGGCCGTCCCCCGTTGCCTTTGGTATGGCAAGGATGCGCACTCGGCACGGCAGGCGCTGGCCGCCTGCCGTGCCGAGTGCGCGTCGCGTGGCCGAAAGGAGCTGTGGATGCCAAACTGGCTCGGTGCAACCGCGCGACAGCGTCGCGAGGCGATCGAAGGGTACCTGTTCACCGGCCCGGTGCTGCTGGGGCTCGTGTTCTTTGCCCTGTTCCCGGTCGTCGCGTCGCTGTACACCAGCCTCAACCGCTGGGATCTGATCCAGCCGATGGAGTTCGTGGGCCTGAAGAACTACGTCGATCTTTTCGACGACGACACCTACAAACTGACCGTTCGGAACACGCTGTACTTCTCGGCGGGCATCATCCCCCTGGGGATCGTCGGCGCCCTCTGTCTGGCGCTCCTGGTGGATCGCCAGCGGCGCGGGGTGAACCTCTTTCGCACGCTGTATTTCATGCCGGTGGTCACCTCCGTCGTGGCCGTCGGGCTGGTGTGGGCCTGGCTCCTCGACACCGACTTCGGCCTGGTCAACACGCTTCTCGGCCAGGTGGGGATCGCCGGGCCCAAGTGGCTGACCAGCGTCGAGTGGGCGATGCCCTCGGTCATCCTGATCACCGCCTGGCACGGCGTGGGCTATAACATGGTGATCTTTCTCGCCGGCTTGCAGGGGATCCCGGACCACCTGTACGAGGCGGCGCAGATCGACGGCGCCAACGCCTGGCAGCGCTTCGCGTCGGTTACGTTCCCGTTGCTCACGCCGACGACGTTCTTCATCGCGGTCATGTCGGTCATCAGCTCGTTTCAGGCCTTCGGCCTCATCTACATCGTGACTATGGGCGGGCCCGCCAATGCGACGAACGTTCTGGTGTTCTACCTGTGGCAGAACGCCTTCACGTTCCAGGGCAAGATGGGCTACGCCTCGGCGATGGCCTGGGTGCTGGGCCTCGCCATCCTGGCCCTGACTCTGGCGCAGATGGCGCTGGCCAAGCGCTGGGTTTTCTACGAGTAGCGGGGTGGAACAGGAGGGGGAACAGTGGCGGAGCTGAGCGCGAGGTCAGGACCGATCGCCCTCGCCCGATTGAGTCGACGCCGGAACGCCCTGGCCGTGGTCTGGCAGTACGTCGGCGAGGGGCTGACGTATGCGCTGCTCGTCCTCATCGGCGTCGGCATGGTCCTGCCCTTCGTCTGGACGATCTCTCAGTCGCTTCAGCCGACGCAGTCCCTGCTGAGCTACCCGATCCGGTGGATCCCGGACCCGGTGACCCTCGATGCGTACACCCGCATCTGGACCACGCTGCCGTTCGCCCGGATGATCGTGAACACCTTCTTCATCGCGATGGTCAGCACGGCGGGCTACGTCTTCACCTGCGCGCTGGCAGCCTACGGCTTCGCCCGCCTCCGGTTCCCCGGGCGGGAGGTGCTCTTCACGGCGCTTCTCGCGACGATGATGATCCCCTTCGCGGTCACGCTGATCCCGCTCTTCGTGATCATGAAGACCTTCGGCTGGCTCGACACCTACCTGCCGCTGATCGTGCCGCGGCTCTTCGGTGGCGCCTACGGGGTCTTCCTCCTTCGGCAGTTCCTGCTCACCCTGCCTCGAGAGCTGGAGGACGCGGCGCGCATTGACGGGTCCAGCACTTTCGGCATCTTCATCCGCATCTCCATCCCGCTCATCAAGCCGGCGCTGGCGACGCTGGGGACGTTCGCCTTCCTGAGCTCGTGGAACGACTTTCTCTGGCCGCTGGTGGTGCTCAACACGTACGAGCGATTTACCATTCAGCTCGGCCTGAGCCTGCTGCGGGGCACGTGGAACACCGACTGGGCGATGCTCCTGGCCGGCACCAGCCTCGCCATCATCCCCATCCTGGTCGTCTTCTTCTCCTTGCAGAAGTACTTCGTGCAGGGCATCGCCCTCACGGGGCTGAAGGGGTAGCTCACGGTGGAACATCGGACCTCTCCCCCTGACCGCCGTTCCTCAGCCGGGCCCGACGCGGGGAGGGGGCGGCACCGGGTGACGCGGCGGCGCTTGCTTGGGCTGCTCGGCGCCTCGGCGCTGGCGGTCGCAGCCGTGGCCGTCCGGCCCGCCCTGCCGGTGCCCTGGCCGGGCCGGCCCACCATCACCGGCCTCGTGCCGGACCCCCGGCAGATCGTTTCGGAAAGCGCGGCGAGCTACGGCGCCGCGCACGGACTGGGGGTGGACCTGCTCCCGTGGCAGCCATCCCCAGAGGGCGATGCGAGAGTCGAGGCCGCGCTCGCGGCCGGCGAGCCCACGCCGGACGCGCTGGGGCTGGGCCTGGAAGCCAACGCGGTGCGCTACGGCAGCCGTGGCTGGCTCGCACCGCTCGACACGAGCGTGGCGGCGATGGCTCGGCCCGACTTCGCGCCGCGGTGGTTGGAGGCGGCCACCGACCGCGGCACGCTGTTCGCCCTGCCGGCTCGCCTGGGCCTGGGCCTGCTCTACTACCGCCGCGACCTGCTGGCCGAGGCCAACGTCCGGCCACCGTCCACCTGGGCCGAGTTGCTGGAGACGGCCTTCCAGTTGCGAACTGCCCCTGAGCTCGATCAGCCGCGGGCGAAGTGCGCCTGTGCCGGCGTGCCGTCGACGTCGCTGGAGACGGGCGGGGTGTTCGGCTACCTGCCGGTCCTGGGCGGACCGGTCGAGGTCTTCCACCACTTCAGCGAGCTGCTCTGGAGCAATGGTGGCCGCTACCTGGACGACGACGGCCGGCCGGCCTTTCAGCGCGCGGAGGGGGTGGCCGCGCTGCGATTCCTGACCGATCTGCTCCAGACCAGCCGGACGACACCGCTGGGCGTGTTGGAGAACGATCCCCAGGCCATCTGGGACGTGTTCCTGAAGGGGAAGGCTGCCCTGCACCGCGGCCCGTTGCACTCGCCGGTGGAGGCCGAGCGAGAAGGCTCGGCGGTGAGGGGCCGCGTGGGGCTGGCGCCGTTGCCGCACTTTCCGGGTCACCCCAGCGCGCCCAGCCTGCGCGGCTGGGGCTACGCGGTGAATGCTCACTCCCGCCGTCGGGATGAGGCCGTCGGGCTCATCGGACACCTGGTGGGCGATGGCGTGCAGCGGCGGCTGGGGTTGGAGGCCGGGTATCTTCCCACCCGGCTCGGCTTCTATGCCGAACCGAGCGTGGTGGGCCGGTATCCGGAGCTCGCCGTCGTGGCGGAATCCCTGCCGCGGGCCCGGTTGCCGTTCCGACACCCGCGCTCCGGCGAGCTGATCGACCTCATCGGCGCCGAGCTGGAGTCGGCCGTGCTGCTGCTCAGCTCCCCCGAGGCCGCGCTGGAGAGCGCCGCTCGGCAGGTCGAGGGCGTGGTGGCATGAATTCCCGTGAACGCCTGCTGGCGGCGTTGCGTTGCCAGCCCGTCGACCGTATTCCCTGGTGCCCGCTGGCCGAGGGCTACGTGATGAAGTCCTTTGCGGAGCCCTACCGCAGCATGCGGGAGTGGGACTTTCTGGCGGAGATCGGCGCCGACCTGTGGATCCGGTTGTGCGGCGGTGCCGGCTACGATCCGCCGATCCGGCTCAACCGCGATGCCCGCGAGTTCCGCAGTGGTATCCAGGTCGAGACGAAGCTGGACGGAGATCTCCTGGTCCGCACCTTCACCACACCAGTAGGGACCCTGCGCGAGGCGCGCACCTACACGCCGCAGTCGCCCAACGCGCCCTTCCCGGTCGAGCGCCTGATCAAGACGGTCCGGGACGTCGAGACCTGGACCTACGTGATGGAGCACACCCGGGTGGAGCCGGCGTACGGCACGATGGAAGAGGCCCAGGCGGCGGTCGGCGATCGGGGCCTGATCTGCGCCCAGGCTCCGTGGACGCCCATCCAGGGGCTCCTGATGTTCGAGACCGGAGTCGAGCAGTTCTACTATTTGCTGGAAGACCACCCCTCGCACGTGGAGACGCTGCTGGCGGCGATGCACGAGGTCTTCAAGGAGAACATGCGCGTGCTCGGCGCGTCGCCGGCCGAGGTCGTCATCACCTACGAGAACACCTCGACCACGCTCGAGTCGCCTGATATCATGCGCAGGTACGAGTTCCCGGCCCTCGACGATTACGCGGATATCGTCCACCGGGCTGGCAAGCTGTACCTCATCCATATGTGTGGCCGGGTGAACACCGTCATCGACATCATCGCCGCGGGGCGTTTCGATGCGATCGTCGACATCGCCGTGCCGCCCACCGGAGACTGCGATCTGCCGCGCGCAAGGGAAAAGCTGTGCGCGGTGGGCAAGGGGCTGGCCGGTGGCATCGATGCGACGGCCTTCGTCGGGCTGACGCCCGACCAGATGGAGGAGCACGTGGCCACGCTGCTTCGGTCCATGGCGCCGGGAACCGGTTTCATCCTCGACAGTGGCGACGCGGTGCCCTTCGGCACCCCGATCGAGAACCTGAAGGCGGTGAGCCGGGCGGTAGAGAGGTACGGGAAGTATCCGATCGAGTGACGACTACACAGGGGGGATGGTGCTGCACTACAAGGAAGACTGGGAGGCGGCCCAGCCGCATTTCATCGCCTGGTGGCGGGGCGAGATCCTGGACCGAGTCGCCCTGGCGGTTCGGGCGCCGCGGGATGTCCCGCTCGGCGAGACCGCCGACCTGCCCGAGCCGGAGGACGTGTTCACCTACTGGACCGACCCCGACTACCGGCTCGGGCAGGCCCAGCGGGTCTTCAACCGGACGGCCTACCTTGGGGAGGCATTCCCGTTCTTTGCCCCCCACATCGGACCCGGCAGCATGGCCCTCTACGTTGGGAGTCAACCGACGCTGGACAAGCGGACAGTCTGGTACAACCCGATCACCGACGATCTCACCACGCCGCTCACGCTGCGCTACGATCCCGACAACGAGTGGTGGCGAATCAACCAGCGGTTGGTGGAGGAGAGCGTGTGCCGGGGCCGAGGGCGCTTCCTCACGACCCATCCCGACATCATCGAGAACCTGGATATCGTGGCCTCGTTGCGCGGCACCCAGGAGCTGCTGGTGGACCTGTGCGACCACCCCGATTCGGTCCACGTGGTCCAGCGGCAGGTGCTGGACCTGTACTTCCGCTACTTCGACGAGGTCTACGACTTGATCTCACCGGTGACGCCGGGTGGTGGCTGCGCCTCGCTGTTCCAGGTGTGGGGGCCGGGTTCAACCGCGAAGGTCCAGTGCGACTTCGCGGCGATGATCTCGCCCCGGACGTTCGAGGCATTCGTCGCGCCATATCTGGACGAGCAGTGCCGGCGGCTGAACTACAGCGTGTTTCACCTGGACGGCCCGCACTGCATCTGCCACGTCGACGTGCTGCTGAACATCCCGAGGTTGAACGCCATCCAGTGGACGCCGGGGGCCGGCGTCGACGGGACAGGCTCGCCGCGCTGGTACGATCTGTACCGCAAGATCCTGCGGGGCGGGAAGTCGGTCCTCATCCTCGGCACGCAGCCGAATGAGGTGGAGCCGCTGGTCCGCGAGCTGGGTCCTGAGGGCCTATTCATCAGCACAACCGTCGCCTCGGAGGCCGAAGGCCGCGCGCTGCTGGCGGCCGCGCGGACGTGGACCGGGCCGCGGAAGAAGTCTGCTGGCAGCAATGGCGATCCAGGACGCGCTGACGTTTCGGCGAGCGTGCAGTAGTCGGTGGACGCGGTCAGCCCATCGGATCATGCACCGCGGTGCCTCAAGTGAGCGATTCGGTCGACCTGCCGCCAATCAGGAAGAGGGTGCTGGGGAAGACCGGGATCGAGGTCTCGATCGTCGCAGTCGGCGGGGGACGGTTCGGCTGGTCGAAGGATGCGCCCCTGGATCCGGACGTGGGGGTGCAGACGGTCTGGACCGCGCTGGAGTGCGGCGCCACGCTGATCGACACGGCGCCGCGGTATCTCCACGGCCAGAGCGAAGCAATCGTAGCGCGCGCCCTTCGCCAGCGGCCTGACCTGGCCGCCGGGGTCACGGTGACCACCAAGGTGGCCCACCCGGTGCCGGAGTTCGACTACTCCTACGACCAGGTGATGCGCTCGGTCGACTGGAGCGTCAAGCACCTGGAGCGCGAGCACTTCCCGATCCTCTACCTCCACGATGCCCCGCTGGCGCTGCTCGACCGGGTGATGGGACGCGAGCCGGGAGAGCCCGGAGCCCTGGCGGCGCTCCGCAACCTCAAGGACCAGGGGATCATCGGGAACATCGGCGTCGGCATCAACGATCCCACGGTGAACGTGGTGTACATCGAGACCGGCGAGTTCGACTGCGCGCTGGTGCCCGAGGCCTACAGCCTCCTGAACCAACTCGCGCTGGAGCGCATCCTCCCGGCCGCGGAACGCTTCGACATGGGCATCGCCGTGGCCGAAGTGCTGGAAAAGGGCTTTCTCGCGGTGGGGGTTCGGCCGGACGTCGTCCATCGGGACCGCCGTTTTTCGCCGGAGTGCATTGCCCACACCCGGAAGATCCAGGAGCTGTGCGGGCGCTACGGCATCAGTCTGGCAGCCGCGGCGATCCAGTACGCCACGCGACACCCCCGGGTCCACACGGCGATCGTCGGGGCGCGGACCCCTGCCCAGGCGCGCCAGAATGTCCGCGCCGCCCGCGAGCCGATTCCGGAGGACTTCTGGGCCGAGCTCCAGCCCCTCATTCGCCACTGGGAAGCGGGAGTGCATCGGTGACGGTTGGAAACCCGCCTCAGCGCAGGGCTTCGGTCAAGCCGGCCGCCTCGGCGTAGCGGGCGATGCTGGCGTAGGCCGACCCCGGCAGCGTGATGCCGCGCTCACGGGCGCGCCCGTAGGTCTCCCACTCGATCTCGCCCGGGGCGTAGATCCGGCTCGCGCCCACGGCGAGCGGCGATCCGTGGACGTCGGCGATCATCTGGTCGACTCGGGCCTTGAAGTCGGCGATCGGCATAAACATCGCCGGGTTGATCGCCAGGAAGAAGTGTCCCCGCTCGCCGGGGCGGGTCGAGTCTCGGCTCCAGGCGCGATCCTGCTGCAAGGCGAACCGGGCGCCGCTGAGCACGGCGGCCAGCGTCTCCATGACCATCGTCAGGCCGTACCCCTTGTACTCGCCGATCGGCACCAGCAGCGCGTCCCTGGCCGCGGCCGGGTCCGTCGTCGGGCGGCCCTCCCGGTCGAGGATCCAGCCGGGCGGGATCGGCTTCCCCTCGGCGACGGTCAGGCCGACCTTCCCT
>JACPQP010000552.1 GCA_016190465.1 Chloroflexota bacterium | reverse complement strand
CCCCAAACCCCGCCAGGACGGGCGGAGCCCGTCCTGGACCTTCCCGGGACGCAGGTGAACTTTCCGAGACCTACTTAGACTTGTTGCCGGGTAACGAAATAGCAGGCGACCTATCATTCCGAGCCGCGCTGCGCTGGTCATTCCGAGCCCCTTCGCTGGCGCTCAGGGTAAGCTCCGCAAGGGATCTTGGCCACGGCGCATACGGGCCACGACCGAGATTCCTCGCTGCGGCGTAACTACTCAGGTAGCGAGGGCAGGCGTGAAGGGGCTGCCCTCGCTACCTGAGTAGTTACCGTTCGACATCAAAGGCAACTTCCCGCCGGCGACCTGTCGGAATCGAGACTGCTGAAGCGGCAGGAAAGACTGACGGACGATCCAATAGGCCATCGGGTTGATGTCGGTTCCCACGACGTGGAAGCCCAGGCGGTTGGCCTCTATCAGGGGTGTCCCACCGCCCATAGATGGATCGGCGATGACGCCACGCAGATGATGGGCCGCCAATAGCTTGTCTCCATGGGTTCCGAGCTGTTGAACTCTGCCAGCAGGAGGTTGCGGAAGACCGTGCCTGGTCATCGAGCAAACCACTTATGCACGCCGATGATGGGGCGATAGCTCTGTTGTATCTGCTTTTCTCGCAGCGCAAGTGCCGCCGTGAACACTGGGTCGAAGTGTTGCTCCAGAGTCAAGTCGCACCCCACGCACAGTAGTCCTGACTGCTGGCGCCAACCGGCGCTTCTGGGCCGCACCTTTGGGTTCGTTGGTGCCGCTCGTGCAGGCGGGTGCCAGAGCCGCACATAGCATATCATAGAGTGGTCAGCTGAGGGTCACGCCACAGTGGTCCCCGGCAAACCCGATGGCAGATGACTAATGGCCGTGTGGTCGAAAGGCAGTACCGGATCTGACGGCACCCGGTGATCTCCTGCAATGCCGTGACCTGCGCCAGCCGGCGGCGTGAGCCGAGCACGGGTGGAGGAAGCCAGTGTCCGCAATTGGCATCAGCTCGGCGCAGACAGCAGATCCGGGGCGACGTGGACCTGGTTCTTGCCCTCCTCTTTCCCGCGGTAGAGGGCGTTGTCGGCCTGGGCGACCAGCTCCTCGTGGTTGGTGGCCGACGTGGGGAAGCTGGCGACGCCGACAGTTGCGGTCACGCGGACGGTGGCATTGCCGGCGGCATCGGCAAACTCGGTCTGCTCCACCGTACTTCGGATCCGCTCGGCGACAATCAGCGCGCGGGCAAGGTCCGTGTTGGGGAGGATCACGCCGAACTCCTCGCCACCATACCGGCCGACGAGATCCATCTTGCGGACCCGTTGCTCGATGATCCTGGCCACCGCCTTGACCACGAGGTCGCCGGTCAGGTGGCCGTGCACGTCGTTCACTCGCTTGAACCAGTCCAGGTCGACGATCATGAACGAGACCGGAGTGCCGCTCCGCCGGCTGTGCTCGACCTCGTCGGCCAGCCGGCTCAGCAAGGACTCGTGGTTGAACAGGGCGGTCATCGAGTCGCGGATGGCCTGCTGGCGGACGTGATCGTGGAGCTGGGCCTTCTCGACCGCGGTGGTGAGCTGCCCGCTGACGATGAACAGCAGGCGGAGGTCGTCGTCGGTAAACGGGTGGTTCGCCGGACGGCCCAGAGCCAGAACACCCTCCACGCGGCCCCGCACGACGATCGGAATGGCCGCCTCGGCCGCGGTAGGGGTGAGGCGGTTGCGCGCCTGCCCCGACCGGAGGCTTCCCTCCACGAGCTCGGTGTTGAAGTGAGGGTCTCCCTCCGCATCCGACTCGAGAGCGTCGGGGGAGTTGTCGCTGGCCGGCGCTGACCCCTCCCCAGGGCTCCCCGTTTTGGGCAGCGCATGCCGATCCTGCGCACCCGGCTCCGCAACGTAACCAAGGTCGGCGGGAGAACCAGCACTCGTCGCCTGGCGTTCTGGCCGGCGTTCAGGATGCACGCCAACCGCTTCTAGCGGGATAAGCTCTCCTTCGTCGTTGCGCTGGTAGAAGATCCCAAGGTCGAACTCGACGAGGCCGCCGAGCCGGGTCAGGGCGGCGTGGACGACGTCGGCATACTCGAGGGTCGAGCTGAGCGCGTTGCTGATCTCCAGGAGGCGGGTCAGCTCGTTGGCCCGCCGCTCGGCGGCGGCGAACAGGTCGGCGCGCTCGAGGGCGAGCGCAGCCTCCCGGGCAAACGTCCCCAGGAGCTGCGTCGCGGTTGAGAAGTCGGAGGCCGCCTGTCGCCCATCGACCACGGCGAGGTACCCATCAGCTCGGTCGTGGATCGGAAGGGTCGCCCGAACGACCACCGCGCCGGGGAAGTGAGCGGCGATCGCGCGCTCCAGTCGGCTGGGCACTGCCGCTGGATCGCCGTGCAGGATCTCCCCGGCCTCGTCGGGGATCAAGAAGTGAGCGGGGTCGCCGTGGTTGTGGACGACCGGACTGGCCAGGGGTGAGCCGCCGCCAGTGATGACCAGGTATCCCTGTCGACCGCCGAGCAACTCCGCGGCCGCGCCGACGATCACCTCCGGCAGCGCATTGGGCCGCAGCTCGGTGCCGACCCGGCGGAGCAGCTCCTGGAGGCGCATGAGTGCGCGGAGGTTGGCCTGGAGCGCCTCGTCGGTGTTCTCGAAGGTGCGCGCGTTGCGGATCGCCAGCGCCGCCTGCGCCGCGAACAGTCCGAGCAGGCGCACGTCGTTGGCGCCGAACGTGCGAGCCCGGTCGCCGTAGAGCGCCAGCGCCCCCAGGCGCTCGCCGGCAAAGTGGATCGGAACGGCCAGCCCGGTCGCCATCCCATTTCGGGCGGCCAGCTCGGCTTCAGGACCGCCTCGCTGGGCCAGGTCGGTTGAGATGGTCGCCTCACCCTGGGCGAGCGCGCCGGCGGAGAGCCCGGCGCCAGGCGGGACCAGAATGGGATCAGCCGGCCGATTGGGCAGACCGATGGCCGCGGCGAGCTCAAGCTGGCTATCTGGATGCTCGAGATAGATCGCGCTGGCCGGCGCCGCCAGCGCGCTGGCGACCATCTCGACGAGCCGGTACAGGACGTCGCGCACGCTGAGGATGCCGCCGGTCGCCAGCGCCGTCTCGTAGAGCGCGCCCAACTCCCGCACCGTCCGGTCGAGTTCGGCAGAACGATGCGTCATCTCGCGCAGCAGCGCGCTCACGTGCTGCTCGACCCCCTGTTGCCGGCGGAGCTCGTAACCCGCGCCGAAGAAGGCGAGCAACGCGAAGATGATGAGCGCGACGGTGCCGGTGTCGAGCCGGACGGCGACGCCGACCAGAAAGGCCGAAGCGGCCAGTCCGACGGCAAGCACGCCGGGCAACCGGTAGCGGCCAGGCTGGCGCGGCTCACGCCCTGAAGATACTTCTCCCATTCTGCGATCAGAAGAGCCCGGGCAGCTTCAATCCCCCGGTGATCGCGCCAAGACGCTTCTGGACCAGCTCCTGCGCTTTGTCGACGGCCTCGTTCACCGCCGCGACGATCAGATCCTCCAGCATCTCCACGTCTTGCGGGTCGACCACTTCGGGGGTGATCTTCACCCTGGTGAGCTTCTGGTGGCCGGTCATCGTCACCGTGACCGCTCCGCCGCCAACGCTCACCTCGACGGTCTCGTTCGCCAGCTCTTCCTGCGCCTTCTGAAGGCGCTGCTGCATCTGCTGGATCATCTTCAGATTGGGTTGCATACGCATCAACTCTCCTCCCGTTCTCCTGGCCCGATGTGGACCACCCGGTATCCGGCCTCCAACGCGGCGCGAACCCGGGGATCAGCCTGCGCGCCGTCCACCGGATCGGTCACCACCGGCTTGTCTCCCTCTTCGGGAGGGCCGACGACACAGCGGATCGTCAGCCGCGAGCTATACAACTCTTCCAGGACACCCTCGACGACGGTGCGCGTGTCTGGACGCTCCAGCGTTTTCTGATGGAATTCGAACCGACTGCGCAGCACGAGCGTAGTCCCGTCGAGACGATCGGGGGTGACATCGCGCAGTAGCGCCTGGATGCTCTTGCTTTTCGTCCCCGACAGGTGAACCACCCGCTTCCAGTCGCGCACAATGCGTTCCCAATCGACTCCTGCACCCGCGGAGGCAGGCGGCATATCGGACGTCCGTGTCTCCCGTGTCGTCGGCTCGACACGTTCTCCCGTCTTGCGGCCGGTACCCTCTTCGGTGGCTGATGGCCCTGGCGGCGGTAGCGGCGAGGACTCTGGGGCCGGGGCGCGCTCCGGGCGCGGCGTTGACGAAGCGGTGGCTG
>JACPQP010000558.1 GCA_016190465.1 Chloroflexota bacterium | reverse complement strand
GCTTCAGGGAGAGCGAGCGAGCGCGGGCGAGAACAAGAGCCTGGGTCGGTTCCAGCTCGACGGCATCCCGCCGGCGCCGCGCGGCGTCCCGCAGATCGAAGTGACGTTCGACATCGACGCCAATGGTATCCTGAACGTCGGCGCCCGCGACGTCGCGACCGGCCGTCGCCAGCAGGTGACGATCGCCGCCAGCTCCGGGCTCTCGAAGGATGAGGTCGACCGGCTCGTCCGCGACGCCGAGGCCCACGCCGAGGAGGACCGGCGCCGGCGCGAGGAAATCGAGGCGCGCAACCTGGGGGACAGCCTCATCTACAGCGCCGAGCGAACGCTGCGCGAGCACGGCGACCGGATCGCCGAGGCGCTGCGAGCCACAGTCACCCAGCGCATCGACGACCTTCGCGGTGCGCTGGCTGGTGGCAACGTCGACGCGATTCGCCGGGCGTCGGACGCGCTGAGCCAGGCGCTCCAGCAGGTTGGCAGCGAGATCTACGCCGGGGCGGGGGCGCGGACCGGTCCGGGCGGCGGTGGGCAGGCACCCGGTGGGACGGTCGAGGGCGAGTTCCGGGAAGTGTAGGGATGAAGAACCATCTCTTTGTGCTCTCTGGCCCCTCCGGAGTCGGCAAGGATGCCGTGCTCGAACAGCTTCGCGGGCTCGGCGTCCCCTTCACGTCGGTCGTCACCTGCACGACCCGTGAGCGACGGCCCGGCGAGGTGCACGGGGTCGACTACCTGTTTGTCTCGGAAGAGACGTTCGACGAGATGCAGCGACGGGGCGAATTTCTCGAGGTGGCGGAGATCTACGGCCACCGGTACGGCACGCCGGTCGAGGCCGTCCGCCGCGCGCTGCGGGCCCAGCGCGACCTCGTGCTGAAGATCGACGTGCAGGGCGCCCGGCAGGTCCGGGAGCGGGTACCCGGCGCGGTGCTCGTCTTCCTGGCGCCGGCCCGTCTCGACGATCTCACAGCCCGCCTGCGAGACCGACAAACCGAGCCGCCGGAGGCGATCGCCGGTCGCCTGCGCGAAGCCAATCGCGAGATGGCCGAGGTCCCCCACTACGACTACCTGATCGTCAACCGCGAAGGTCGCCCGGTCGAGGCGGCGGCGCAGCTCCGGTGCATCATGGAGGCAGAGAAGCGCCGTGTCGCCCCTCGACGACGCGACGCGGCATAGTGGTGTGAGGTGAATGAATGCCGACGTCCGATCCGCACAGGCCCGGTCGCTCGATCTCCATCATCCCCCTTGGTGGCGTCGGCGAGGTGGGGAAGAACGCCGCCGTCGTCGAAAGCCAGCGCGACCTGCTGCTCGTCGACGCGGGGGTGATGTTTCCCGAAGAAGAGCTCCTGGGGATCGACCTCGTCATCCCCGACTTCTCGTACGTTCTGAGCCACGCCGACCGCCTGCGGGGCATCCTGCTCACGCACGGCCACGAGGACCACATCGGTGCGCTGCCCTTCCTGCTCCGTCAGCTCGGCCGCCGCATCCCGATCTACGGGCTCCCGCTGACGCTCGGGCTGACCCGCCCGAAGCTCCAGGAGCACCGGGTGGCCGACCTGGCGGATCTTCGCCTGGTCACCCCGAACGAGCCCATCTCCCTGGGCGGCTTCCAGGTCAGTTTCGTTCCAGTCAGCCACAGCATTCCCGACAGCGCCAGCCTCGCCATCCGCGGCCCGGCCGGGGTCCTTTTCTTCACCGGCGACTTCAAGCTGAGCGCGGGCGATAACGGCGCCCGCACCGACCCGGCGCGGCTCCAGGAGATCGGCGACGAGGGGGTCCTGGCCCTGCTGTCGGATTGCGTGCGCGTCGATCGACCGGGGCGGACCCCCCCCGAACGCGTGGTCGCCGAGACGCTGGATGAGATCATCCGCGATGCCCCCGGCCGGGTCATCATCACCACGTTCGCTTCGAACATCACCCGGATGCGGCAGGCGATCGAGCGTGGTTACCGGCACGGCCGGAAGACGGCGGTCGTCGGACGCAGCATGCTCCAGAACCTCCAGGTGGCCGAGGAGCTGGGCTACCTGCGCGTGCCACCTGACGCGCTGGTGGCGGTGGAGGAAACCCGTGGCCTGCCGGCCGACCAGGTGGTGCTGCTGACGACGGGGAGCCAGGGCGAGCCAACCTCGGCCCTCAGCCGCATCGCCGTCGGCGATCATTCGGTCATCAAGCTCATCCCTGGCGACACGGTCGTCATCGCCGCCACGCCGGTTCCGGGCAACGAGGAGACCGTCGCCCGGACGATCGACAACCTGCTGCGCCGGGAGGCGACCGTCATCTACCCGGCGATCGTCGAGACCGTCCACGTCTCCGGCCACGCCAGTCGGGATGAGCTCCGGGAGGTCATCGAGCTCCTCCGGCCACGGTTCTGCATCCCTATCCACGGCGAATACCGGCACCTGGTGCTCTACCGCGACCTGGCCGTGGAGACCGGCCTGCCACCCGAGCGGGTGGTGTTGCCGGAGGTGGGCGAGCGGATCGAGCTGACGCCGGACGCGATCCGCCGGCGGGGTCACATCCCCGCCGGCTCCGTGCTGGTCGACGGTCTGACGGTGGGCAACGTCACCAACGTCGTGCTCCGCGACCGTCGGCACCTGGCCGAGGATGGCGTGCTCATCGCGGCGGTAGCGGTCGACCGCGAGACCGGCGAGCTGGTTGGGGGGCCGGACCTCATCGCGCGCGGCTTCGCCTTTGGCGACGAGTCGCTGCTCGTCCAGGCCACCGGGCAAGTCCGCCGGGCGCTCAAGCGGCGCCCGAACATGCAGGTCGAGTACGGCTACCTGGTCGCCCGGATCAAAGAGGTACTGGGCCACTACATCTACGAAGCGACCCGCACCCGGCCGATGATCCTCCCGGTGGTGACGGAGGTGTAGGGCGGCGTCGTCCACGAGGAGCTGGAGGACCCCGACTGGACGCTGAACGAGCTCCGGCGGCGCAGGGGGATGGGCCAATCCCCCTCGCCGTTCAACCATCGAAAAAGTCGCGATCCTCCTCCGGCAGGTGCGCCCTGGCCGCCCGGACGTTGAACTCGACGCCCAGGCCGGGGCGATCCCAGACGTCGACGAAGCCCTGTCGGACGATCGGGTCCGGCAACCCCTCGACGATGTCGGTCCACCACTCCGGCCGGCCCAGGGGGTACTCGAAGGCGATGTAGTTCTGCGGCAGAGTCGCCGAGACCTGAACGAGGGCGGCGAGCCCGATGAGCCCGTCCAGGACCCCGTGGGGCGCCATGAGGATGCCGTGCAGGTCGGCATATTCCGCGATCCACTTCAGCTCGGCCAGGCCACCGACGTCGACCGGATCCGGGCCGACGACGTTCACCGCGTGCTTCTCGATCAGGTCCTTGAAGTTCTGGCGAAGGTAGATCTGCTCACCGGTGTGGGTGGGGGTGGAGGTGCTCTGGGTCACCTCGCGGTAGACGTCGGCGTTGACGTAGGGGGTGTAGTCGCCGGTGAGCAAATCCTCGAGCCACATGATGTTGAGCGGCTCGAGCGCCCGCGCCAGACGGATCGCGTCGGGCACGGTCCAGCCGGGCCCGCAGTCCAGCGCCAGGCCAACCTCGTCGCCCAGCACCTCCTTCATCGCCTTGACACAAGCGATGACGTGCGCCAGGCCCCGTTCGGTCAGCAGGCCTCGGTTCGGATAGCGCCCACCGGCCCGCAACTCGTCGTAGCAGAGGTCGGGGGCGTAGGTCAGCATCTGGCTGTGGTAGCCGATGCCCTGCTTGATGATGGTGAAGCCCTCCCGGGCGGCCTTCATCTTCGCCATGTTCTCCGCGTAGTCCGCCGGCGACTGGCCGGCCAGGGGGAACCGGACGCCGCCGTTGTAGACGCGCACGCGGTCGCGAATCTTGCCCCCCAGCAGCTTGTAGACCGGCAGCCCTGCCGCCTTGCCAGCCACGTCCCAGAGGGCGATCTCGATAGCGCTCACCGCGCTGCCCCACGGCTTGAAGCTCCCCAGTCGCCGGATCTTGAGCATCACCCGCTCGACGTTGGTCGGGTCCTCACCGATGAGGAACTGCTTGTAGAAGAGCACGTGGGGTTTGAGATAGGGCTTGCTGGACTCGACCTCGCCGTAGCCGCTGATGCCCTCGTCTGTCACGATGCGGACCACCGGGTTCTGGCCGATGACGGCGCACTTGAGATCCGTGATCTTCATTTTCCCTCCTTGACCGCGCCCCCTATCCTTGCCCCCTTCCCCACGAGGGGGGAAGGGAGGGCCGCGGTTACTGTTTTCCGGCGCTCTCGAGCGCCTCGACCGCCCAGTGATGGAGCGGCGAGGTCACCGCGCCCCGCAGCAGAGGATCGTCCGTTGCCCGCATCCAGTCGTGGAGGCGAGTAAGAAGCTCCCGCCGAATGGCCGCGTACCCCGGCTGCTCGGCCACGTCGTGCCACTCGTTCGGGTCGGCCACCAGGTCATACAGCTCGACGACCGGATGGTACTCCAGCTCCGGCGCGGCCGGCACCGCTGGCGCGGTGCGCGGTCGCCACGATTGCGTGGGGTCCATGAACGAGCGCGCCGCCGCGAAGTTCACGATCAGCTTGTGGGTCCGAGTCCGGATGCAGCGACGAGGATCGTAGTGGTCATGGTAGGTCATCTCGCCGAAGACGCAGTCGCGGGGCCGATACTCCCGGCCGTCGAGGAGCGGGAGGAAGCTGCGACCCTGGACCCGGGGGTTCACCGGTAGGCCCACCAGATCCAGCAGCGTCGGGAACACGTCGACGTTGGAGATGGGCTCCGCGAACCGGCGCCCGCTGGTCCAGTCGCGAGCGGGCAACCGGAGGATGAGCGCTGTCGCCAGGCCAGGGTCGTACACCGCGCACTTGGCCCGGGGCAAGGCGACGCCGTGATCGGTGGTGAAGAGGACCAGGGTGTTCTCCTCCAGCCCAGCACTCTGCAACGCCGCCAGGACCCGCCCAATGGCCGCGTCGACGTAGCGCACGGCCCCCTGGAGCTCGGCCAGCTCCTCCCGGGCCTGGGGCTCGTCGCGCAGGTAGGACGGCACGAACACCCCGAGCGCGTCGTCCGGCTGGATGTAGTCCCCGACGAACCCGAGGTAGTCCAGCGGCGACGGGGCGACCGGGGCGGCCGGGGTTGACGGGGGGACGGGGCGACGGGGCGACGGGGCGACCG
>JACPQP010000551.1 GCA_016190465.1 Chloroflexota bacterium | reverse complement strand
GGGAATGCATCGACTTCATCCGCCGCGGCATCATCTTCGCCGGCCTGGCCGGAATACCCTGCGTGGCGACGACTGACGGTGCGAGCAAGCTGCCCGGTCTGACCGACCAGGAGCAGCTCGGGATCATCAAGTACCACCTGCGGCAGTGCGTGTCGGTCGCGGAGAACCACAAGGTCACGATCAACGTCGAGCCCCACGGGCCGTTTACGACCGATCCGGAGATGCTCCTGGAGATCGTCAGGCACTTCGAGTCAGAGTACGTCCGGATCAACTTCGACACCGGCAACTCGTTCATCGCCGGACGGGATCCGGTGAAGTTCATGGAGCAGGTGGTCAACTACGTCAAGCACGTGCACTGCAAGGACGTGAGCCCGCAATTGGCGGCGGCGGTTCGCGGCAAGGAGACGGGGATCTCGGCCTCGGTGGTACCGATCGGGCAGGGGGTGAACGCGGACAATATCGTCGGCTGCATCCGACTGTTGCAGGCGCACAACTGGGACGGCGTCTTCTCCATCGAAACCGACGGGGAGGAGAACGTGAAGGCGTCGGTCGCCTGGGTGCGCGAGCAGATCGGGGCCTGAGCGAAGCTGAGTCACCCAGGCAGTCGTCAGCAATCAGTGGTCAGTCGTCAGCAGCGACCGTGGCCCAACGGCCCTCACCCCCGGCCCCTCTCCCACGGGGAGAGGGGGAAAGGAAGTCCCTTCAGGGGCGCCAGGTAGCCACGGGGCAGCCGCCGACTGGCGGCTGACTGCTGATTACTTGCGGCTACGTACTTCGCCGGCGAGCACCCGTCAGTGGAGGCGCGGGCCGCAGAACCCGAACAGGAGATGGCAGGATGAACTCCCGGGAACGAGTCCGGCTGGCGTTCAACCACCAGGAGCCCGATCGCGTGCCCGTGACGGAGGTGGCCTTCAACGCCCGGCCGGCCAGCGAGATCCTCGGCCGCCCAACGGTCATCGGCATCAGCGGCGCGGTGCGCAAGCTGCACAACGAGATGCTGATCGCTGGCCGCATCCACGAGCTTTACGAGCAGCAGGCCAGAGACACGCTCGAGCTGTATCGCAAGCTGGAATACGACATCTTGCCGATCAGCCCGGTGCTCGTCGACCCTCCGGTGCCGGAGCCAGTGGCGAAGAACACCTGGAGGATCCACAACCACACCACCAACCGGTGGACGATCAACGAGGTCGTCCCCGACGGGGACATGTACCAGGAGCTGGACTCCAGCCTCGCCCGCGGCGGGCTGGAGGAGCTCGAGCGGGTCGTCGAGGATCTGGAGCGGCGCAAGATCAGCGCGGACGCCTGGACGTTCAGGTGGGTGGAGTGGGCGAGGGCCGAGGCCCCCGAGATGGCGCTGCTTCTCGGGGGCGGGGATCTTCCGTTTCCTGGAGCCAGCTCCTGGGTCCAGGTCTTCTACGAAGCCATGGTGGTGCGCCCGGACCTGGTCGAGCGCTACTTCGACGCCGTGCTCGCCGAGACGTTGGTGGTGCTGGAAGAAGGGCTGAAGCGGGGGGTAGACCTGGTCTGGGGTGGGGTGGACCTGTGCTATCACAGCGGCCCGCTCTTCTCACCCGCGCACTACGTGCGCTACTTTCAGCCACGCTACCGGCGCATCGTCGACCTGTGCCACCGGTATGGCGTGCCCTACATCAAGCACAACGACGGCAACATCCTCCGGATCGAGCGAGAGTTTCTCCTCGATAGCGGCTTCGATGCGTGGCACCCGATCGAGCCGACGGCCGGAATGGAGCTCGCGTACTTCAAGCGGAAGTTCGGCGACCGGATCACGCTGCTCGGGAACGTGGACTGCGGGGCGACCCTGACGCTCGGCAGCGAGGAGGAGGTGGTCGCGGAGACGCGCGAGAGGATCTCCCAGGGGGCCCCCGGGGGAGGCTACGTCCTCACCTCGGGTAACTCCATCCACAGCTTCGTGCCGGCCCGCAACGTTCTGGCGATGCGCGCGGCGGCACACCAGTACGGGGTCTACCCTATTCCCGCCGATACTTCCCTCCCGTGAGGTAACGCTGGGCTGACGCGGGTCGGTGTCGCGGTAGGGTAAGTAGGTATCAGAAAGTTTTTGATGGTTTTGGGGACACCCCAAACCCCG
>JACPQP010000570.1 GCA_016190465.1 Chloroflexota bacterium | reverse complement strand
GGGGAGGGGGGAAGGGGGGAGAGGTCCGCGCCATCGCCCCCCAGGGTGACCCGAAGTCAGCGCGAAGGGGCGACGGGGAGAGAGACTGGATCGGCCGGAAAACACACGTGCAGATCCAGGAAGGGGATGCGCTCGAGCCGCAGCGGGCTTCCGGTACCATCCGATCGTTGCTGGGAGGTGGACGTTTCTGCCACCAGCTCGGCGAAGCGTCGTGCGGCGAGATCGGCTGCCGGACCGGTGCTGCCGCCGATCAGCAGGTGGCCGGGAGACAACGTCACGATCCAGCCGACCGTCACGACCGATCGCTGCCATTCGGGCCTGACGGCGATGGGCGTCCCGGCGAGTGGCCCGAACTCCGCCACGTGGATCACACGGCTGGTGGGATGCGCCGGCTGGTCCAGGATCAGTGGCCGCCACCCCGTCGCCAGTTCGATTGCGCGTTGGACGCGGGCGGCCGCCACGCCGATCCCGAGATGACCGTGTGGGACCACGGTCACCTCCTCGGTGATCGCCGGGCGCGGCGATCGCAGGTCGGCCTCCATACGGTACTGCTTGACCCTCTGGTGGGTATTGACGAATTCGTCGGTGAGCACGAACCCCATCCGCTGGTAGAGACGCAGGGCGCGCCAGTTATCCGGGTGGACCGTGAGGCAGGCGCGGTCGAGGCCCGACTCGGCGGCCGAGGTGAGCAGGTGGTCGATCATCGCGCGACCGAGGCCACGCGACTGAGCACCCGGATGCAGACAGGCGCCGAAGGTCGGCGGACCCTCATCCTTGCTTTCGAGGAACATGTAGCCGAGCACGCGCACGCACCCATCGTGCTCGCCCACGGCGATCAGGCGAAAGGACGGATCGCGTTCGATGTCGAGCGCGAGCCGGCGTGCCCTCTCCTCGTCGAGCCAGAAGAAGTAGTGCTTCTCCCGCTCGGTCAGGCTGGCGAAAAACTCGGCCATGAAGTCGGCGTCGCCGACGGCAACCGGCCGGAGCGTCGCCGATCGCCCCTCCTCCAGGAGCACGGTTCGACGTGCCGCAACCTGCCAGGTTGGCAGGACTGGCAGCGCTGGTGTATCCATCTCACAGTCCGTAGTGCTGGTTGATCTCCCGCTGGTAGACATCCACCCTGCCATTCAGCACGTCGGCGACCCGCACCGGGCGGTTGAGCGTGGCCGACTCCATGATGGTGAATGAGCAGGCCAGGTCGCGCACCCCCTCGTCCGCATCGGTCTCCATCGGCTTCCCACTCTCCACCGCCCGCATGAAGCCCAGGAGCTCCAGTGCGAACCCGTCCTTGATGCCTCCTGGAAACCAGCGCGCTTTCAGCTCGGCCGGCGCCTCGGCGGCGAAGAGCTCCCTTTCCGAGACCCGCTGCCCGTCGTCGAGGATCACCTCGCCTCCCTTCAGGCACCCCTTCGTCCCGTAGATCACCGACCCGTCCTTCATCCCGCTCGGCTCGCCGTGTCCCGCCACGCCCCCGAAGACCTCCCCGACGGCGCCGCTGGCGAACCTCAGGTGGGCGAAGTAGGCATCCTCCACCTCGTTCTCGACCGACTCGATCACTCGCCCGGCGTCGTCCCGGATGACCCGGACAGGCTCCAGCCGTGGCGCGATCGCGCTGATCTCCTCGACCTCGCCGCAGAGGTAGCGAAGGATGTCGAACAGGTGCACCGCCCCGTCGATGGCCGGCCCGCCGCCGGCCTCCAGCTTCCGGTGTCGCCAGGGCGTCTTGGCGATGATGATGTCCGGAGACCAGTCCGGCGCCCCCATCCCGCCCGAGATCCACATCTGGATCGCCCCGATGCGGCCCGACTCCAGCACCCACTTCTGAGCCCGGATCCCCTCCACGTAGCGGAGGACCTCGGCCACGCCCAGCGTCAGCCCGCGGGCCCGGGCCTCCTCGGCCATCAACTGCCCGGCCCGAACGCTGATGGCGAACGGCTTCTCGACCAGGACGTGTTTACCGGCCCGGAGGCTGTCCAGCGTCACCTGGTGGTGCAGGCCCACCGTCGCCAGCACCAGCACCGCGTCGACGTCGGCCGACCGCAGCATCTCGCGCCAGTCGGTGTACAGCTCCGGCAGGACGTCGTCGTGGAGGTCGGAGATATACATGTGGGGCGCGTGCAACGGGTCGCCGGTCTGCTTTGTGGTGACCGGAGGGCGCGGCGGCGGTCCTCTTCCGCGCTTCCGAAACATCTGGGCATCTTCGAGGCGCCGGGCGCAGAGGGCGGTGACCCGGAAATCGCCGAAACCCTTGTCTTGCAGCTCCTTGAGGCCGCGCAGGTGCGCGGGGAGGATCCGCGCGCACCCCACCACGCCGATCTTCAGTATGCTCGACACGTCAACCTCCTCGCTACTCGAGAAACGCCTTGAGCGGCAGACCGACTTCCCGCCCCAGCCGCATGGACAGAAGGCCGGCCTCGAGGATCTCCTGGGCATCGCGCGACATCTCCGGGGTGACCATCCCCTCGAATGGCTGATCGTGCAGCAGGCAATGGGTGAAGTAGGCGGGACCCGACCTGTAGTGGTCCGGCAGCGGCGGGGCCTCGACGGTCTTCGGGTCGGCGACGACGCGCTCGCCGGCCTGGCCCGACACCGCGACCTTGAGCTCCGCGCCGCCAGTGACGGCGATCGCTCCCCGGGTGCCGTAGATCTGCGTCGGCGTGGGGAAGGCGGCCGCCGGTTGAGTCCAGGTCCCCTCGCAGACCGAGTGTCCCTTCGGGTAGCCGAGGATCATGATCGCGTTGTCGTCGACGGTGAAGAAGTCCCTGGCGTAGCGACCGCCCAGCGCCACGACCCGACTGGGCTGGCCCATGACCCAGCGGCTAAAGGCCGCCCCGTACCCGCAGAAGTCGATGGAGGCGCCGCCGCCGTCCAGCTCGCGGCTGACGATGAAGCCCCAGCCAACCCGGGAGACCGGCCCCCGCCGGAGGTAGTCGCGGGGCGGCCCACCGTGTCCGGCGCGGCTGTACACCTGCCAGACCTGGCCGATCTCGCCCTGGTCCGCCAATCTCCTGGCGTGGTGCATAGCCGGCGACCAGTTGTGCGGCCAGTTGATCATCAGACGGATCCCCAGCCTGGCAGCGGTCGTCGCCATCTGGTCGGCGATGGCGAGCGTCGCCCCCATCGGCTTCTCTTTCAGCACGTGGATGCCCCGCGCGCCCGCGTCGGCAATCACGGCCGTGGCGTTCTTGTTGTCGATGCAGGTGACGATCGCCTGGGGCTTGACCGTGTCGTACAACTCCTCCGCCGTCGCAAAGGCGGGCAGGCCAGAGAACTGCTCGACCAGGAAGGCGCGCTGCTCGTCGTCGGCGATCGCCATGCCGACGACCTCGGCCGTGGGGCTCTCCAGGGCGGCTTTCATCAAGCCGCGGAAGTGCAGGTGCTCGGCGCCGACAAAGGCCAGACGGATCTTCTGCTCGGTCATCGGAATGCTCCTCCTGGTTCAGTAGGTATCAGAAAGTTTTTGATGGTTTTGGGGACACCCCAAACCCCGCCAGGACGGGCTCCGCCCTTCCTGGACCTTCCCGGGACGCAGGTCAACTTTCCGAGACCTACTTCAATCCCGCTGCGGGAAGCATGCGGCTTGCTGACCCTGGCCCGGCGAACACTCGGATGGTCGTTGCTCGAAACAGACCCTCTCGGCGTGGGAGTGATGATCGCCTTTGGCCGAGGAAGAGCGTGGCCAGGATAGCGGATGCACGGCGGTTTGTCAACCTGCCGGTCGCGCGTGCGATCCGGTCGGTGGAGCTTGGCTCCCTGTTGACCTCATTCCGCACCCGTGTTACCCTTACTGCTAGAGAATAGTAAGGGGCTCTTCACCGGAAGGGCGACTGCATGATACCGGTCGGCGACAGTCCGGCAACTTTCCGAACCCCCATCGTCAACATCCTCTTGATCGTCACGTGCATTGCCGTGTTTCTGTTCGAGGTGTCGCTGGGACCATCCGCTGAGTTGCTCGTTCGGCGATTTGGCGTCATCCCCCTCTGGGTCGCCCGCGCCCTGGCTGGCGATCCGCGCGTTCCGCCAGTCGTGCTCGTCACCCTGGTCACGTCGCAGTTCCTCCACGGTGGCTGGCTGCACCTCGGCGGCAACATGCTGTTCCTCTGGGTCTTCGGCGACAACGTCGAGGACCGCCTTGGACACCTGCGCTACCTGGCGTTCTACCTGTTGGCGGGCACCGGCGCGGCGCTCGTCCAGGTGGCCGTCGATCCCGCGTCGCGCGTGCCGCTCATCGGCGCCAGCGGGGCAATCGCCGGTGTCCTGGGCGCCTACTTGCTGTTCCAGCCGCTCGCCCGGATCACCGTCCTGGTGCCGATCTTTCTCATCCTCTGGCCGATCCGGGTGCCGGCGGTCCTGATGCTCGGGGTCTGGTTCCTGACCCAGTTCGGGAGCGGCCTCGCGGCCATCACCGAGGCGGGGCAGGGCGGCATCGCCTGGTGGGCCCACGTCGGGGGGTTCCTCGCCGGCCTCACGCTGGCGATCCTGTTCCCGAAAGCGCAGCCGCGCACGGCGCGCCGGTCGGCGCTGACGATGGTCGAGGCGCCGGTCCCCCTGCGCCTACGACGCCAACCGCCGGGCTGCATTCTGGGAACGCTCTCTGTCGCCAGCGACGCCGTTCAACTGCTGCTGACCTTCCGCCTGGTCGCGCATCTCTTTGGAGTCGGCGCTATTCCGCTGGCGGCCCCGGCCGTTCTTCTGCTCGACCTCCTGTCCTGGCCGCTCGTCAAGCCGTTCGTGGCGCTGCTGCCTGCCCTGTCGATCGGCTTCCTCACGCTCGAGCTGTACACGATCCTGGCGTTGATCGTGTACCAGGTGCTCGCCGGCCTGCTCATCCGACTGTTGACCGGATTCACGAGTGGCGGGTACCGGCCGGTCGAGCGACGTGGCTAAGTAGGTATCAGAAAGTTTTTGATGGTTTTGGGGACACCCCAAACCCCGCCAGGACGGGCTCCGCCCTTCCTGGACCTTCCCGAGACACGGTAGGTATCAGGAAGCGTACGATGGT
>JACPQP010000545.1 GCA_016190465.1 Chloroflexota bacterium | reverse complement strand
GTATCTATGCGCTCGTCTGGCGGGCGGGGCTTCGACGCTACTCCGCGGTGGGCGCGTAAGTAGGTATCAGAAAGTTTTTGATGGTTTTGGGGACACCCCAAACCCCGCCAGGACGGGCTCCGCCCTTCCTGGACCTTCCCGGGACGCAGGTGAACTTTCCGAGACCTACTTAGCGGATTGCAGATCTCAGATTGCAGATTGGGTCGGAGTATGAGTCAGCTGCCTCACTACCTGCTCCTGCTGCGGGTGTTCGTCGCGGTTAGCCTGCTCAACGAGCTGCAATACCGCGTCAACTTCGCCTTTCAGGTGGTGCACACCGCGCTCTCGCTGACCGTCGCCGGCGCGGGGCTGGCGATCATCTTCAGCCACACGACAACGCTCGGCGGCTGGCGGGTCGAGGAGCTGGTCATGCTGATGGGCGTCTACTACGTCGTGCTTGGCCTGATGAGCACGTTCATCACGCCGGGGATGGAGCAGCTCATGGACGATGTCCGCAAGGGGACGCTCGACTACACGCTGACGAAGCCGGTCGCCTCCCAGTTCATCGTGAGCTTCCGCCAGGTCATCCCCTGGCGGCTCACTGACGTCGTGCTCGGGACTGCGCTCGTCGTGGCCAGCGCCATCCGCCTTGGCGCCGACATCGGCCTGGCGGAGGTCGCGGCGTTCCTGGTGGCCCTTGGCGCCGGGACGACCATCGTCTACAGCTTCCGCCTCCTGCTCGCGACGCTGACCTTCTGGCTCATCCGGGTGGAGAACATCATGGTCATCTTCTCGAGCCTCTACGAGGCCGGACGGTATCCGGTTGGCCTCTACCCGGACTGGCTGCGGGCGCTGCTCACGTTCGTCGTCCCCGTCGCCTTCGCAACCACCGTCCCGGCCGAGGCGCTCGCCGGACGACTCACCGCCACGAGTCTCGCGGTCACGGTCGGCGTCGCCCTCCTGCTCTTCGCGGCGGCTTCCGCCCTCTGGAAGTTTGGCCTCCGACACTACACCGGAGCATCGGCATGATGGCTGAACGCCTGATTCGCTGCTTCATCGCGATCGAGCTGCCGAGCCCCATCGTCCAGGCCGTCGACGAGGTGCTGCGGACGCTCGTCGATCGGGCGAACGCGCTCGCCCTGGGGCGCGAGGTGCGCTGGGTTCGACCGGAGGGGGTCCACCTGACCCTGAGATTCCTCGGCGAGGTGCCGGAGCGACAGATCGAGCGGATCGACCACGCGATCGCGACTGCGCTGGGTGGCCAGGTCGGTTGCTCCATCGCGCTCGGCCCGCTCGGCGTTTTTCCCCGCGCGACGGCGACGCGGGTTATCCGGGTTGGCGTGAGTGGCGACCTGGCTCCGCTCCAGGGGTATCAGCGACAGATCGAGCAGGCGCTGGAGCCACTCGGCTATCGGCCGGAGCCACGAGCGTTCTCGCCGCACCTTACCCTGGGACGGGTCCGCGAGACGACCGCTCCCGAGCAGCGACGGGCGCTCGCGGATCTGACGACGCTCGTTCGCCCGTCGAGCCTCTCCTGGCGCGTCGAGGAGATCAGCCTGATGCGCAGCGAGCTCAGCCGGGAGGGCGCCCGCTATACCCGCCTGTCAGTCGTGCGGCTACGTCCGTAGCGAGAAGCAGGTTGCTTGAGTAGAGGGTTAGTCCTCCTCGGGCTCGGGAACAGCTCCGCGATAGTGGCGCTCGCGCAGGTGGCTGACCTGGTAGGCGATCTCAGTGCTGGACACGCCGAAGCGGTGCAGCGCGTGTCGCATGATCTCCAGACCGGTCTCGAACTTTGGCTCGACGACCTCAGTGGCACCACTGTCCCGCAGGATCTCGACGTCGACGTGGCGAGGCGCCCGGGCGATCGCGTCCAGGCGCGGGTTGATCTGGAGCGCGTTGCGGATGGCCCGCTCCGCGGCCAGTGGATCCGGTAGCGTCACCGCGAACACTCGGCAGCGTGGCAGGTTGGCCAGCGCCAGGACGTGCGGATTGCCGGCGTCCCCGTAGACACAGGGAATCCCCTGCTTGCGGAGCTGGGCGATCACATGGGGATCGTAGTCGATCACGAAGTAGCGGAAGCGGCGAGCGGTCAGCACCTGCCCGAGCAGCCGGCCTACCGCTCCGTAGCCGGCGATGACGACGTGGCCGGAGAGCTCGCTCCGCGCGGCCGGGATCGAGGCCGCCGCCGGCTCGCGCAACAGGGTCCGGAGCAGCGGCACCTGGGCCAGCATCGCGACCACTCGGGGGCCTGCCTGCATAGCCACTGGCGTGAGCAGGATCGTGACGAGGGCGGCGCTGGTGGTGAGCGAGTAGAAGTGCTCGTCGAGGATGCCCTGCGCAACCCCGATGCGCGCGAGCACAAAGGAGAACTCCCCGATCTGCACGAGGCCGAGCCCCGCCAGGATTGCCAGCCGCGTGGCGTAGCCGAATAGGCCGATCGCGAGCACGCTGGCGATCAGCTTCCCGAGCACGATGCCGCCGATGACGGCGCCAAGCGAGCCCACATTGGCCAGAATGAACTGCCCGTCGACGAGCATCCCAATCGAGGCGAAGAACACGACTGAAAACAGGTCGCGGAGCGGCACGACCTCGGCCAGGATCTCGGAGCTGAACTCCGACTCGCTGACCACGACGCCGGCGATGAACGCGCCGAAGGCAAACGAGATGCCAAGGGCCGACGCGCCAATCGCGGTCCCGAGCACCAGGGCGACGATCGCCAGCAGGAAGAGCTCCCGCGAGCGCAGCTCGGCAACGCGAAGGAGTATCGCGGGGACGATCCGCGTGCCGAGGACATACACCCCTGCCAGCACCCCACCCGCCTTTACCAGCGCCAGCCCGAGCGCCGCTGCCAGCACCTCGGGTGGCGCGACCAGCGCCGAAAGCAGCACCACGATCGGCACGACGCTCAGGTCCTGAACGATCAGCAACCCGGTCGTGATCCGGCCGTGCAGCGCGTCGAGCTCCCCACGGTCGGCGAGCACCTTCAGCGTGACCGAGGTGCTGCTGAGGGCGATCACGGCCCCGAGGAACAGCGAGGCGCCCGCAGCGAGGCCAATCGCCTGCCCGATTGCGACGCCAAGCGCCATCGTGAGCAGGATCTGCAACGTCCCGCCGAAGACCGCCACCCGGCGCACCGGCTGCAACTCGCGCAGGCTGACGTGGACGCCAAGGGCGAACATGAGGAACGCCACGCCAACCTCGGCCAGGACGTTCACCAGCTCGATCTTACTGACCACGCCAAGCGCATGCGGGCCGATCACCGCGCCAGCAAGGAGGTAGCCAAGCAGCGCCGGCTGGCCGAGCCGGTGGGCGAGAGCACCGGCGACGCTCGCGGCGAAGACGATGAGGGCGAGGTCGACGATCAGCGAGGTGATGGGCATGCCCGGCTCTTCCTGGCGATCCTGGCTCCGCGAGTTCGATTCTATTCTACTCTCGTCTCAAGATCCAGGTGAGGCACGCTCACGAGTCGGTCGTCGCCGCCCGCCGCAGCGCCGCCGTGACCAGTAGCCGCTGGGTCTCCGTCGCCTCATGCCCAGTGACGCGGGCAAAGCACAGATCGAAGCTGAGGAGGAACAGCGTCGCCTGCCGCGGTGTCAGGTGGACAACCGCGCGGAGGAGGCGATCAGTAGTCTCGATCCGATGGCGAACCTGGTCGGTGGTGTGGCGGGACAGCGAATCCACGGCGTGATCCTCCCTGTTCACGGTCCGGTGAGCAGCAGTCCGGGTTGGTACTCGAACGCGCGTTCCGAACATCTGTTCTGATGGTAGTGTACCTCTTGCCGGCCGGTCCGTCAATGGGCCTGCCGTCGGATTCTAATGCCACCTTAAGTCAGGGTCGGGTGCCGGAGGTGACGGGGCGAGGGGCCCCCTCGCCCCGTCACCCCGTCTCCCCGTCAGTCGCGGCACCTGGCGGCTCCTGGCCGGACACGAGCCGCCCGTCGAGGTAGAGTGTGACACGGTTCCACGCCACAAGTTGCCCATCGCGTGGCAGCTCTCCGGCGAAGCTGTAGTCGTTGTCCTGCTGGTAGTTCGACCAATCGGAGCGGTGGAAGCGTACCTGCACTTTTCCGCTGGTCTGGTACGGCTCGATGACTCCCTCGCCGAAGCGCACGCGCAGGTAGTGATCCTGTCTCCCTTGCGTCGTCGCTACCAAGACGAGCTTGACCTGGCCATCGCCTATGGCCGCCCAGTCCACGCTGGCGATCTGGGTCCTCCCTTTGAGGTCGCCGGCCGTATACCAGTAGCGCATCTCCAGGCGGTGGAGGTCAAGGGGATCGGGGCCATCGTTCACGATCTCGAAGGCGAAGCTAATGGTGTTCGACGTCGTGGCCGTCTCGAGCTGCCGGAAGCGGACGGCCAGTCGCGACGGCGCGCGCCCGAATGTCCCCCCGGCGCCGAGTCCGATGGGACCGGCGAGGCCCTGACGATAGACCTCCTGTTTCTCCTGAACGACCCGTTGCCAATCGTCGGCGAGGATGCCGCCGGTGTCGCCCGAGTTTGGGTTGAGCGACCAGGCGAGATACCCGATGCCGCGCTTCCGCAGGTAGGCCAGCAGCGTTCGCTGCCATTGCCCGTCGCGATCATCCCCGACCGACCGGCCGCCGAACTCTCCGACGACGACCGGGGCGATCCCTTCGCGAGCGAGGTAACCCCACCGCCGCGTCCAGACGTCGGGGAGGTTCGCCGGGAACTCACGATCCTGGAACCAGCCCTGCTCGTACACGCTCGGACCGTAGTCGTGCGGGCTGTAGACGACCCGGTTGGGCACGGCGAGGCGGACCGGCGCCTCCCGCACGCCTCGGAGCTCCCCGCCCCACCAGAACCAGTCGCCCTGGTGGCGCTCGACTCCCTCGACGAAGATCAGGAGGTGGGGGTTCACCTCGAGAACTGCGTTCCCCGCGCGCTCGGCGGCCAGGCGCCAGTCGGTGCGCGGGTCGCCGGTGCCCCAGGTCGCCTCGCCGCGTGGCTCGTTGTGGAGATCGAAGCCGACGACGGTGTCGTTCCCACGGTACCGCGCAGCAAGCATACGCCAGTCGGCGATCCACCGCTCTTCCGGCACCTCGTCCGTGTACCACAGCGCCGACTGCCCCGCCGCGGTCGGTCGGTGGCGATCCAGCACCACCCGCAGCCCGCGCTCGCGCGCGCCGGCGATCAGCAGATCGAGCACCTGTAAGCTACTCAGCCCCTGAAGGTCGGGGTTGAGCGCGAAGTTGATGCCGTTCACCTGGCGGCCAGGATCGAGCGCCTCGTTGCTGAACGGCAGGCGGATCGTGTTGTAGCCGAGTCCGGCGATCTGGTCAAGCACGGTGCGCCAGTTCCGCGCCCACAGGCCGTGCGGCGCGTAGGTGCCGGTCTCCAGGCCAAACCAGTTGACGCCCGTGAGGAGGACCTCCTGGCCGGAGGCATCGTAGATGCGGCTACCGCACGTGTGGAGGTCGTTGGCTGTTCGCCCATCGGGCGACGGCGGGGGGGGCACCTGGGCCGGATCGCGCCGGCAGTCGCCCGGCAGCCCGGCTGGCACCAGGCGCGTCAACTCATCCGACAGTGCATCGACCGGAAACCGGCCATCAGCCGGCCACGATCGGTCGTCGCGCCCTGCCAGGAAGTGCACGCTGCCGGCGATCGCCATCGCGACGAAGACGCCGAGAGCGACAAGCCGGAACCACCGCCTGCGCATAGTGCCGGCCCGGTGGCAAGTGGCGTGCCGGACTCTCCTCCCCCATCGCCACTCGCGACGCGGCGATGGGGGGGATGGGCGCGGGGGAGACAGGGCATGCGGGGACGGGGTGAACGTTCACCACGAGAGCACGAAGAGCGCAAAGTCGGGGTCACTCGACTGCCTCCGGGCATCCGCTCACGGCCGAGCGATAGGCGGCGTCCAGCAACTCGACCGATCGGGCGGCGATCTCACCGGACGAGTTGTTGCGGTCGCTGAGCCCCCGGATCAGGTCGACGAAGCGGTTTGGTGGCGTCACGCAGGTGTAGGCGCCATCGCCGGAATGCAGGGGCATCGTGAAGGCCCGGCCGTCGCGCCGTCGCACCTCCAGGCGCTCGCGCTCGACGTCGAGTAGCAGCATCCCCTCACTGCCGAAGATGCGGACGTCCAACTGGAACCCGCTGGGCGCCGGCACGGTCCCCGCGCCGGAGACCACCCCGACCGCACCATTTCGGAAGCGGATGGAGATGGCGTCGTACAGCTCCACCGCGGAGTCCGGCGCGCTCATCTCGGCGAAGGCCCGAGCGGCTCGAAGCGGGGCGACGTAGAAGAGCAGTCCAGTCGAGTGGGTCATCTGCGCCAGGCCGTAACCCCCACCGGCTACCCGGGGATCGGCCCAGGTCCGGGCATCCGGGGCAAACAGCCCACCGTAGCCGGCCACGTCCGCCACGTCCCTGCCCACCAGCAACCCCCGTATCGGCGAGGCCATGTGGCACATCACGTACTCGATCGCTCCCACCGCGCCATCGGCCAGCCGCCGTTGCGCCTCCTCCACGAACGGCTTGTAGTTCCAGCCGTAGGGGACCAGCAGGTGCCGGTCGCGCGCCCGCGCCAGGACGACTAGCTCCCAGGCTTCGGTTGCCCGCAGCGTCATCGGCTTCTCGACCATCACGTGCAGCCCGCGCTCCAGCGCCGCTTTCGCGTGGGTGTGGTGCAGGCTATGCGGGCTCGCCACGACGACCGCATCGAGCGGCTGCTCTAGGAGCTCCTGGTAGTCCTCGGTGGCAAACCGGAAGCCGAATCGGTCCCGCACCGCCTCCAGCTCGCGCCGCCCCAAGCGGCAGACCGCGGCCATCTCCACATCCTCGCGGGCCGCGAGCACGGGCATGTGGTTCGCCGTCGCCCACCATCCCGCTCCGATGAAGCCCAGGCGCACTTTGTCAGTCATGTTCCCCTCCTCAAGTGGCTACTTGTAGGTCTGCTCGTCGCGTCTCCCGAGGAATGCCTTCTGGGCCCGGCGCGAGCAGATGGCTCGGTCCATCACAGTCCCTTCTGGCGGAAGACTTCCGAAGCCTCCATCCCAACACCTCCGCGAATCTCCCGTTTTGCCTCCAGGAGGGCGGCCAGGCAGTTCGCGTCAGCGAACTCCTTGAGGGCCTCCTGGACCTCGAGGTATCTCTCAAGATCGATGATGACCGCGGTTGGCTTACCCTGCTGGGTGATCACGACCTCCCGTCCCTCCTTCTGAAGGGCCTCCAGGAGCTTGGTCAGGTTCTTACGGAGTTCATGCATACCCACGAACTGGGCTCTCAGGATCTCC
>JACPQP010000553.1 GCA_016190465.1 Chloroflexota bacterium | reverse complement strand
CCTCGCCCGGCGTGATCGGCATTCGCGTGGTCACGGTTCGTTTCCAAGCCCACCGGCCGGACACCCGTCGACGAGGAGTGCCACAAGGAGATGGGATGGTACTGTAGCGGTAGAGCACGGAGAACCCCTCCTGAGCGATGCTCGGCGCTTCAATCGCTGGCTCAGAGCGCGACGGGATAGGCCCCAAACTCGCGGACGGCCCGGAGCATCGCCTGATAGTTCTCGTACCGGACACCGGGCAGCAGTGTATTCCCGGAGCCAATCACCAGGCCGCCATCTCTCGCTGCGTGATGAATGGCGTACTTGACCTGGTCCACCACGTCCTGCTCGGTGCCCAGCACCAGCGTGTCCACGTCCACTCCGCCGAAGAAGCACAGTTGGTCGCCGTAGCGCTCTTTGAGGAGCCGCAGGTCCATGCCGACTCGGGGCTGGATACCCTGCCAGCCGTTCACGCCGGCCGCGACGAAGTCGTCCAGGATGGCCCAGTGATTCCCGTCGCTGTGCTTGATGAGATAGCCCCCGGCCGCGTGGGCAGCGTCGACCATCCGGCGCAGGGAGGGCAGGCAGAAGCGGCGAAAGAGATCCGGCCCCATGATCGGACCGCGGTTGTCGCCGTAGTCGCTCCCGGGCAACACCGCGTCGCAGCCGATCTCGATCATCGCCTTGATGTAGGCGACCGCCTCGCGCGTCCTCACCTCGACGGCCCGCTCGACGAACTCCGGCTGGGTGAGCATCCGGACCAGGAACTCGTCCATCGTCCCGGTAGTGCTGTCCCAGGGGAAGCTGCCGTCGGGGGGGCGGCCGATGATGAAGTGCGTGTCGCCCAGCTCCTTGATCACGTGCTGGATGGCCTCCAGGCGCGACTCGTCGACGGGCACCGGGTCCCGCGGCAGTGGCAGGTCTGCGATGGTCAGGTCGATCGGCTGGATGGCCATCGCGTGGCCCCCCGACTCCGGACAGTATCGCATGATGCGTCCCGCGGAGTCTCGCCAGGTGTACTCTCCCAGGAACTCCGGACGCCCGTACTTCGACCTTCGGGCCGGGACGAGCGGCACAGCCAGGTAGTCGAGCTCGAAGTGGCGGATGAGGTCGACGATGTCGCGCTGGTGGCTCTCGACGATCTCGTCGCGCCGGCCTTCCCACTCCGCCACGTACTCCTTCCACTTGGCCCGATAGAGCGTCGGTCGCCCCAGGGCAAGCTCCGTGATCGGGAAGTCGATCGCGATCTCGCCCACCGGCACCCGATCTGGCTCGCGGTGCTCGAGGGCGGCGATGATTCGGGCCTTCGGCGTCGCCATCTTCGCGGTGTCCTCCTCTTGATTCGGCTTGCCCTGGAGAACCAGGCCCTACTTCATCGCTCCCCGCATCAACCCGCGGACCATCGCATTCTGGGAGAGCAGCGTGAAAACAAGGACCGGCGCCACGATGAGCACTCCACCCGCGGCCAGCCGGCCCCAGCTCGGGCCTTCGAAGGTCAGAAAGTTGCTGATTGCCACGGGCGCAGTGACGGTGCTCCGTCCGCCCAGGATGAGCGGGTAGAAGTACTGGTTCCACGACATCACTAGCGAGAAGAGCGCGGCCGTGGCTAGCCCAGGGGTGGAAACCGGCAGCACCACTCGAACGAGCGCCCCCAGGCGGGAGCAGCCGTCGATCACGGCTGCCTCCTCCAATTCCTGCGGAACCCCCTGGAAGTAGCCGGTCATCATCCAGACGACAAACGGCAACGTGATGGTGAGGTACGCGATGGTCAGACCCAGGTAGGTATCCGTGAGCCCAAGGTTTCTGAACTGGATGTACATCGGTATGACGAAGGCGACGCCCGGCACCAGACGGACCAGGAGGATCCAGGTACCCATGAATGCTCTCCCCCGGAAGTTCGCCCGCACCAGTGCATAGGCCGCTGGCACGCCGAGCGCCAGTGAGGCGGAGGTCGTCAACAATCCGATGATCAAGCTGTTGCAGTAGCTCGTGAGAAAGTCTTTGGCCAGGAGAGCGCCGTAGTTCTCAAGGGTCGGCAGAAAAACCCACACCGGCGGGATCGCGAATGCGTCGACAGGTTGTTTGAGGGAGGTGGTGATGAGCCAGACGAACGGGATATAGGTGAGGAGCAACGCAGCTACGATCAGCGAGTTACACAGCCATCCCGTCACGCGCCTTCGCCGTCTGTACCCCATCCTGGTTCCTTTCTACCAGCGGCCCGCCCCGAGCCAGCGGATGCTGGCAATCGCGATCACCAGCATCAATACCGTCATGATCACCGACAGAGCGGCCGCATCCGCCATCCGCAGAAACCCGAAGCCGACATTGTAGGCGAGGAAGTTGATGGTTGTCGTGGCCTCTCCGGGACCGCCGCCGGTCATGATGGCGATGGACTCGAACTTACGAAAGGCATCGGTGGTGCGGAACATGAACACCAGCCCCAGCACGGGTCTCAACAACGGCAGAGTAACGTGCCAGAGCACCTGAACGGCCGACGCGCCGTCGACCACGGCTGCCTCGAAGGGCTCCTCCGGCAACGACAGCAGGCCGGCGAGGACGAGGGTGGCCACGGCTGGCGTGGCCACCCATACATCAGCCAGAACCAGCGCCAGCATTGCCAGGCGAGGATCGCCCAGCCAATCGACCGGAGGCAACCCCAGTAGGCCCAGGAAGTAGTTGAAATAGCCGAACCGTCGGTTGTACAGCATCCGCCAGGTGAGAGCGACGACGACCGGGGTTGTCATCAGCGGCACGAGGAACAGCGAGCGCGCGGTGCGCACGCCGGGAAACTGCCGCTCCAGCAGCAGGGCCAGCCCAAAGCCGATTACCATCTCGCTGCCTACGGCCGCCGCGACTAGATAGAAGGTGTTGAACACGGCGTTCCAGGTCGAGTCGGCGGATAGGACGATGCGGTAGGTCTCCAGGCCGACGAAGCGCTCGCTATCCGGCTGGGCGAAGTTGTAAGCCGTGAAGCTCAGCCACACCGACGAGAGGAAGGGCACGACCGTGATGAGGAACAGCACCAGGAAGGACGGGAGCAGAAAAAGCAGTAGAATGTAGCGGTCCGCGAATCGCGTCACCGCTTCCACCGGCCTGGTCGCTCCGAGACGGATGGGCGAAGCCGGGCCCGGTTCGCCTGACGATCGCCCGTGTCTCAAGCGTCCTTCGGTCCGCAAGTCTGAACGCACCTGCCCTCGTGCAGAATCAGGACACCCGTTTGCCCGTGGTGTCCGGCCACCCTGGAAAAGGGGGTGCTGGGGGGACACCCCCAACACCCCCGCCCCGACGGGGTGTCTACTTGATGTACCCGTCCCGCTTCATGATCGCCTGAATCTTGGTGTTCGCTTCGCGCATAGCATCCGCTGCGGAGGCCTGGGCCGTCAAGGCCTTGGACAGGGCCACGGCGACGAGGTCGTTGAGTTCGGCCTGCTGCGGGATCAGTGGCTTGTAGGCCGGGTCCGCAACCGACATGGCCTTGGCCAGGGCCGCGGCGAACTCGGCCCCCACGGTCTTCTTCAGATCGTCACTCTCCAGGGTCGACCGTCGAGTGGGGCCTGCGTAGCCGTCCCGGAGCATCGCCACTTGCGTCTCCTTGCTCGTCGCCCACTTGACGAATTCCCAGGTGGCCTCCTTTTTCTTGCTGTAGGCGTTCACGATGAAGCCCCAGGGGGCGACCGCCCCGTAGCGGTCGCCGGGGCCCTCCACGACCGCGTAGCCCACTTTGCCCGCTACCTTGGATTGCTTCGGGTCTTCCAGCACGCCCCGCAAGGAGACGTCGTCCATCCACATCGTCACCGCGCCTTGCTGAAAGTCGGCCTGGCACTCGGCCAGGCCGTAGGAAGCGATGCCCTTGGGACCAGAGTCACGCAGCATTTTCGCCCAGCGCTCGGTGGCGGTGATCGCCTCCGGGGTGGCAAACTGTGGCTGCCAGTTCTGATCAAACCAGTTGCCCCGGATGTTGTCGAACCACCTGGCGCCCTGGATCTTCCAGATGAAGATCCAGGGGTAAACGTTCAAACCCCCTTCGCGCGTGCCGCGCAGCACGATTCCCGCCTGCCCCGGCTTGTGAAGCTTCCTGGCGTACTCCTCCATCTCGCCCAGGTTCTTCGGCGGACGCTCCAGGTTGGCCGCTTTGAAGGCCTCTTTGCTGTAGAACAGCACGTTGCCACCGCCCTGCCACGGCAAGCCGAATTGCTTCCCCTCGAAGTTGAATGAAGAGAGGATCGCACCGACGAAGTCGTCGTAGGCGAACTGCTTGTCTTCGGTCCGAGACCTGGCTATGTAAGGATCAAGGATCTCCACCGCGCCGGTCTTGGTGAACTCGGGCATCAGGTTGCCGCGCGCGAAAAAGGTGTCGTACTCGTCGCTCTTACCTCCCAGAATGACACGCGTCTTGGTGATCAAGGCATCTCCAGCGCCAGCCACCGTATCCATGGCCACCTGGAGACCCGTCTTCTTCTCGAAGTCTGGGAGCCGGGGCCTGACCATCTGCTCCCACGCGCCGCCGATCATGAGCACGAACACTTTCTGGCCAGCCTGCGGCTTGGGGGCGGTAGCCGCCTGGGGTGGGGCGGTGGGCTTGGGTGCCTCGGTCGGCTTGGGCGCGGCGGTCGGCGGGGGGGCCGCAGTGGGTGGAGCCGCGGTCGGCGGTGGAGCCGCGGCCGGCTTGGGCGCCTCGGCTGGCTTGGGCGCCGCGGTCGGCTTGGGCGCTGGAGTGGCGGTCGGCGTTGCCGCGGGCGCGCACGCACCCCAGATCCCTCCCGTGGCAACCAGGCTGGCCGCAACCGCGGACCACTTGAGCAACGCTCTCTTGGTCAGCTTCGTCTGATGGGACATCTCTCTCCATACCTCCACGATTGATTCGTTCTCGATAGCGTTGAGTTCGCCAGACCTACGAGTTGCGCACCGCGACGCGCTGGCAGCATGCCGCCCGCATGTCCGCCCTCTGTCGCGACCTTTCCGACTGTTGCCCGCGGTGGTACACTGAGGTCACGCGACTGCGTCGGTCCCGATCCGGCGTGAGTGGCGCCATTATAGTCCGCGAAGCCGCGCATGTGGGCCAGATCTGGCTGTGCGGTGGACATAAAGCGGACCTGTAGCGGCTATGAGGGAGGAGTTGACCAGGGCGCCATTCGAGCGCGACCTGCACCGGGTGCTGGAGCACCTCTACGACCCCGCAGAGCTGGCCCGGAGTCCGCTGGTGGGGCTGTTTGGCCTCGGCCGGCGGGACGACCCGGCCTCGGCCCTCCAGCGGCTGCTGCTCGACGCGATCCAGGCGCTCAAGCCCCGGGCCGATGTGCCGTCGGACGCCAACGCCCGGCGCCTCTCCTACATCCTGAGCCAGCGCTACGCCGCGCAGTTCAGCCAGGCTGACATCGCCGCCAACCTGGCGATCGGCGAGCGGCACGTCCGGCGGTTGCAGGTGGAGGCGCGGCAGGTGCTGGCCGACTACCTCTGGGCGCACTACAACCTGGAGGATAAGACCACGACACCGAGCCCGTCTCTCCCGCCGGCAGGCTCCCCGGCTTCGCCGTCGGACCTCCCGGGTCAGGAGCAGGAGTTGGCGTGGGTGAGATCCTACCCGAACGAGCCGGTGGATCTCGCATCCCTGGTCCAGGTGCTGTCCAGAACGGTCGGCCCGTTGCTGCAATCCCTGGGCGTGCGGATCGAGATCGCCCTGCCCGAAGATCTGCCTCGCCTGTCGGTGCAGGCGATGGCCACGCGCCAAGCGGTGCTGAACGTGCTCACGGCAGCCATTCGCGCCGTCCCCGGAGGTTGGATCCACGTCGAGGCCAGGGCCAACTGCGGACAGGTCATCGTCACGATCCGGGCCACCACTGACGGCCGAAGTGCCGCTGGCCCGTTGCCCGAGAAAGCGCGTCAAAGCCTGGAGATGGCCCGGAAGCTGGCGGAGCTCTCGGACGGCCGGCTCGAGGTCCGCTCTGGTCAGGACGCTCCGGGCCCCTTCAACGCGCAGATGATCCTGCCGGCCGCCGAGCAGGTGCCCGTCCTGGTGGTGGACGACAACGCCGACACGCTGCAACTCTTCCGGCGCTACCTGGAGGGCAGCCGCTACCGCTTCCTCGGCGCGCGGGATCCCCAGGAGGCCCTGACCCTGGCCGAAGAGCGGCCCACGGAGATCATCGTGCTGGACGTGATGCTGCCCGGCGTGGACGGCTGGGAGCTGTTACGGCGCCTGCGCGAGTCTTCCCGGACCCGCCGCGTGCCGGTCGTGATCTGCACCATCCTGCCGGAAGACGAGCTTGCCCTGGCTCTCGGCGCCGCGGCGTTCATCCGAAAGCCGGTGAGCCAGACGGCATTCCTGGCGGCGCTGGACCGTCAGCTCGACCCGCGCCGAGAATCTCGCTGAGCGCGCCGATGCATGAGAGGAGCTGGGCCACCGAGAGCCCGCCGGCGCGGGTGATGCCCACGGCGTCGGAGACGATCGGCTGGCCGGAGGGGTCGCGGGCCGAGATCACGATGACGGGAATGTCGCGCAGGGCCGGATCGGCCTTCATTGCGGCCAGGAGTTCGAAGCCGCCCATCCTCGGCATGACCAGGTCGAGGAGCACGACGTCGGGCCGGTGCTCGCGCAGAACGTCCAGCGCCTCCTGCCCGTCTTCCGCCTGGAGGACACGATAGCGGCGCTTCGCTCCGGCCAGCATGCGCTGGAAGAGGCGCAGCGCCTCCGGCTCGTCGTCGACGAGTAGGACCGTGCCGCCCCGGAGCGGCAGCCGCTCCAGGGCAGCCTGCAACCGGTCCAGGGAGACCGGTTTGACGAGATAGTCGGTGATGCCGGGGGGGCCGAGGGCTGCGGATACGGTCGGCAGCGAGCAGACGATCACTGGCATGCCCTCGGGTAGCGCACCCGACCGGTTCAGCGCTCGCAGCCTCTCGCCAACCGCGGCGTCGGCGACGAGCAGGGCCTCGGCCGGCGCCCGTGCCAACTCCACGAGCGCTTCCTCGATGGTCTCCATCCGGGCCGTCTCGACGTCCCCCAGGTGGCGAGCCACCAGCCGCTCCAGCACCTCGCCGTGCTCGACGATCAGGAACCGCGGGCGAACCGGCAGCCAGGGCAGCATCCAGGGGCGCGTGCGCTCCTTGAACTCCCACTCCGGATGGAGCCAGCGGTGAGCCCCGCCATGCACCGGATCTGGCAGCTCGACGGGGACGCGGAAGAAGAACGTCGTTCCAACGCCCAGATCGCTCTCCAGCCACATGCTCCCGCCGTGCAGCTCGATGAAACTCTTGCTGATGGCGAGCCCCAGGCCGCTCCCATCGTGCCGCCGACGGATGGAGCCATCCAGTTGCTCGAACGGCTGGAAGATGCGGTCCCTGTCTTCGGCCGAGATGCCCGGGCCAGTATCGGCGACGCTGACGACGGCGTCTGGTCCCTCCAACCAGGCCTTGACGCGCACCCCGCCTGCTGCGGTGAAGCGCCCGGCGTTGCTCAGCAGGTTCAGCACGACCTCGCACAGGCGCGTGCGGTCAACGAAGGCGAACAGGTCCGGCGGCATGTCTGTCTCCAGAGAAAGCCCCTTCGAGGCGAAGAGGGGACGCACCGCGGTCACAGCCGACTCGACGATCTCCGCCAGCGAGGCACGCTCTTTGGTCAGCGCCATCCGCCTGGCCTCGATCTGGCTGAGGTCGAGGACGTCGTCGATCAGGCTCGACAGGTGCTGGCTGTTGCGGAGGATGATGGCGAGGTCCGCGAGGAGAGCTGGCGGGATCTTGCCGTAGGTCTTGGGCGCGCGCATGATCATCTCGGTGAAGCCGACGATCATGTTCAGCGGCGTGCGCAGCTCGTGGCTGACGTTGGCCACGAACTGCTCCTTGGCCCGGCGGGCTTCCTCAGCCTCCCGGCGCAGGCCCTCCTGGAGGTCGTTCAGCCGAGTGAGCTGAAGGTTGGCCGTGGCCAGGTCGACCAGGGCTTCCTTGAGCTGCACCTGGTAGTTGCGGGCCTGCTCGAGCAGGTCGCGGTTCTGCTCGTAGCTGGACCACGACCACTCGAAGGCCGTCTTGGAGGGACGCGAAGCCAGCCAGATCAGGCCGACCGTACCCCACACCTCCATCAAGGTGGCAACCCGCAGCGCGGTATCCGGGGGGAGGAGCGTCGGCGGCGCGAGCGCCAGGAGTGCCGTGCAGAGGACAGCCGTCGCCGCCCCCGCGCCCACGCCGATTGATACGGCGGCCAGCCCCACTGGCAGCGCCAGCAAAGCCAGCGCCGGCCCGATGCCTGCCCAGGCCACGACCAGCATGTCGACGGCCAGGCAGCCCAGAACCAGCGCCCACGCCGCAGCGAGGTGGTTCTTCTGGCGTAGCCACCAGACCACGCCGATCACGAGGTGGAGTGCCAGCACCGAACAGACGATCTCGTGGCGTGCGACAGTGACGACGAGCGCCAACCCCACGACGTGCAGGCCCGGCAACACCCAAAGGGTGTTGTCATCCTGCAAAGCTCGCAGCGTCGAGTCAAGCTCCGCTTGTCGTGTGGACGAGAGGACGGCTTCCGTGGCAAGCACCCTGTTACCCTCCATCGAGAGTACCCGAACGAGAGTACCCAAAGGCCGTAGAGGCCCCGAATCATTCCACTGAAATGGTGGAATCGAGTTGGCCTCCACCCCCAACCTCTTCCCAATACGTCATCGGGCTGTCGCCGCATCTGCTCGCCGTCGTGCGGCGGGCGCGGCGGCCGGCTCCATCGTGATGAGCACCATCGGCCGGGCACCCGTCGACGAGGAATAATGCCACAAGGAGAGGGGTTCGTCGAGCCGATGAGCGAGCCTGGCGAGTCATCGCGCCGGGGGGAACCCCTCACCCCCTGCCCGCCGTTCCTGAGCCCGGTCCCACAAGGGGAGAGGGGGAGCGCGGCCTCCCAGCCCCTCCCCCTTGATCGAGGAGGGGCTGGGGTGAGGGGGTACCGCCACAGTAAACCGTGGTCATGCGACCACCGCCAGAGCCGGTTGCTGCTCCCGCTTGGTGGGACGCCCTCGACGCTTCGGCGCCACCCAGGCGGGTAAGGGCACCTGATACGACAGCAGTTCGAGCATCGTCCAGCGATGGTCCGTGAGATCCGCTGCCATCGCCGGCGTCCGCTCCCGCCACTTGTGGCTCGCCCCTTCAGGAGCGGCCAAGCGGAGACTCTCGTGATACCAGCAGAAGTTGTCGGCGCAGCCAACCAGGCACATCCCCGCATGGAGCATCGCCTCCTTGTGGGCCAGCGCCCGACCCCGCCGCACCAGCCCCGAAAGCGAACCGCGAAAGGTGGCGTTCAGCCTTTCGCTGGAGGCGGTGTTGATCCCCTTGCCCGTGCCGGTCGCGGTCAGAACGGCGGCAGTCGCCTCCGCCGACCATCTCGACCCAGAGCTCGTCGGCTTGGACGTGCTGCAGGTCGACCTGGCCCTGCTGGACGAGGTGCTCGTGAACTTCCTGGCAGTGTTGCCCCGCCTTGGCCTGCCAGCTAGCCACCGTTCGCTCGTCGAAGCCGAAGGCGGCGACGATGGCCTGGATCGGGCAACCGTGGCAGAGTAAGGTGAGCACGAGCGTCATGACATCCGCCGCCTTGTGGAGTCGGGAGAAGGGCGTGCCCTTGGTGGCCGAGAAGGTCTTGCCGCAGGTCGAGCACTTGTCGCGTCGTTCCTTCTGGCTCAACACGCTGATATTGCCTCGTCCGGCCTGCCCTCTGTCAGGACAGTCCGGGTTGTGGCAGAATTGGCTCTGCGGGTCCATCGGTGGCTTCCTCCGGGCGCGGTGTGGTAGCGACGTGCCGAGCGCTTTTTCTTCGCCCTGTCAAGTCCTGGTCGGCTTGTCCTGGCAGCCTGATCCGCACTTTTCCGGGCCGGATGTGCGATAATACCCGACAGAGAGGGGACAGCCGCTGATGGAAATTATTGACGTTCGCCACCGACCAGAGCTTCGAGCATTCGCTGATCACATCCGCAAGACCAAGCGGGTCGCCATCCTCCGGGACGCGGACGAGGAGATCGCGACGGTAACCCCAGCTCAACCGACCAGGCGCCGCCGTTTACCGAAGGGCAGGCCACTGACCAAAGACGACCCCCTCTTCGGGCTGATCGGCATCGGCCGGTCTGGCCGGAGCGACATCTCCTCCAACAAGCACAAGTACCTGGCGGAGGCCGACCGGTCCCAGAAGACGTAAGGTATGCCCGCTCGCTCCTCCACCAAACCACGTGCCGCGCTCATCGATAGCTCGGCGTACCACGCCCTGCTCGATGAAGACGATGAAAACCACGCCACGGCGACCGCGATCGTGCAGGGATTGCTCGCGGCGCGCACCCGCGTCTTCACCACCAACTTCCTGGTGGCGGAAAGTCACGCCTTGCTCCCCTGGGGCATCTGGGGCGTGCCGTGGCCAGCCGGTTCCTGAAGGACATGGAGCGTGGCGCGGTCACCGTTAACCCGGTAACTCCGGCGGATGAGGAGCGCGCCAGGGCGATCATCTACCAGTACGACGACAAAGACTTCTCGCTCACCGACGCCATCAGCTTCGCAGTGATGGAGCGGCTGGGGATCAGGCAGGCTTTCTCATTTGATCGGCACTTTACCCAATACGGCTTGACGGTCCTCACCCCGGAGCAGTTCTGAACGGGGGAAAGGAGCAACTATGTGGGAAGCCGAACGCAAAAGACTCAGCCGTCCGCTGAGTGATCAGGAGAAGAAACGTGCCCTGGCAGCCCTGGACGCAGCTGAGCAGTTCGCGGCGACGATGCGACAGCGGCGCGGGGGACAGCTTTTCTCCGACTCGACCGAGATCATTCGCGAGATGCGCCAGGAACGGAGTGACGAACTGTGACGGTGAATCCAGTCCGGTGCGGGTTCTAACCCCGGCATCTGAGTAGTGATCAGGAAGTTTCTGATTGTTTTTG